>DAIDGR010000052.1 GCA_027452265.1 Caulobacteraceae bacterium | reverse complement strand
AGCGCGGCCAGGCGATCGGAGGTGAAGGTCAGGTTGAGCCGGCTCTGGGCGTCATCGCCGTCCGGGTCTGACCGCTGATCGGCGGCCGGGGTCAGCTTGGCCCCGCCCAGCATGACATCGCGCACCGCGCCAAGGCCCGCGCCTTCGAGCGTCGCCTCGTGATCGCCCGCGTGCAGAACCAAGCGGTCGACGCGCACAGCCTGGGCCGCCACCGTGGCGTCCACGTCGCGCGGCCGGGTCTCGCCCCAGCTCGAGATCGCGAAGGTCACATCGCCGGGGGGCAGGGCTTTGAGGGGCGCGGTGATCGCAATCGCGTCCGGACCGACCGGATGAAAGGCGATCGGCGTGGGGGGCTCCCCGGGCGCCTGGAGCGAGACGGATCTGACGCAGCTGCTCTTGCCGCCGGTGAGGCGCAGCACAGCGTCGTGTCCGCTCACCAGGGCGGCGCGGTCGGCTTCGTCCACCTGCCAGGCGTCATCGGCGGCATTCTGGAAACGGAAGGCGGGTCCCGAAAAGGGCGCCTGTCCCCAGAGGCCCTCAAGCGTCGCCTCACCCTCCGACGGGAAGTCCGCCGGGTTCAGGATCGAGGCGTCGGCCGTCAGTCCGCCCTGAGCGGCGTCGGGGTGGACCGGCAGGTTGAAGGCTTCGCCACCCTTGGTCTTGAGGATCAGGTGCAGGCCGCTGGCATAGGCCGTGGAGAAGACCAGCGGGGCGCCATCGACCCTCAGCACCACCTGTGGGGCTTCGAGGCAGAAGGCCGCGTCGGCGTCGGCGGGGCGAAGGACGGGCGGGTTTGCTTCGCCCACGGGCGGCAGGGCCGCGACCAGAACCGACTTGACCGAGCCGAAGGACGGCGCGGTGTTGAGGCGCAGATTCATCTGGTCCCCGTCCGCCTCGGCCAGGGCTGGAATGTACTGGTAATGGGCCACGCCCAGGGAATCGAGCATCCGGGCAATGTCGAGGACGGCCCCGACATAGGGGCTGTAGGCGCCCGCGCCCATCTGGGGCGCGTAGCCAAGCTGGGTCATCAGGTCGGCGCCGGCGCCCGAGGCCAGTCCGCTGACGAGGCCGTGACTATCCCCCGTGGCCAGAACCAGAGAGTCCTGATCCTGCATCAGGCAGGGCGCCTGGAGGTCTGGCGCCCTGTCAAAGCACGAGGCGTCGACGCGGATCCCGAGAGTCCGCGCCAACTCGGTGGAGACGTCCTTGAGCCTGGCCGGATCGTCCCGCTCGGTCCGGCGGATGGTGGCGAGATAGAGGTTGAGGCGGCTGCGATTGCGGTCGAGCTGGTTGAGGTCCTGGGACGCGCGGACAAAGGCGCCCGGCTTGGCCCTGACGGCGTCGCGCAGCGTGTCGAAATCGCCATTGGTCTGCGGCGCCAGGAAGATCAGGGCCTGCTCGGCCCCCGCCGGCACATGGACCTCGAGCGCGCCGTTCTTGCCGCGCCGTCCGTGGTCCTGCTCCCAGGTCTTGAAGCCGAAGAACCAGGACTTGGGCGGGGGGTTCGTCGCCCCGCGCAGGAACGCGACGACCAGGAGATAGTGGGCCGTCTCGCCCGGCGGGAAGGCGGCCTCGATGTGCAGCGCATCCCCGGCGGCCAGGGCCGGGGCCTGGGCGATAGGCAGGCTCTTGTCCCCCCGGATGATGCGCACGTCCAGACTGGGGCCCGCCAGATCGAAGGGCGCCTTCTGGGCCAGGGCGGGTGAGACCATCAGCGCCCCGACCAGGCTCGCCAAGGCCGTCAGGGCGGCGCGCCACAGGCGGCGGGGGCTGGGAGCGCGATCACTCATGTCCCGCGCCATAGCCAAGCTTTGTGACCAGAAAGTGCGCGTTCAAGTCGGCCGCGTTGCATTCGCCCCCCGGCTTTCACCGGCATGAATGACGTCCTTGCTGAGCGTGCGGGTCAGATGAGGGGGCTCGGCTCAAGGCCCAGCTCCTTGAGCAGCGGCTCGGCATAGGCGATGCGCCCGGTCAGGACCGCTGGATCGCCGCTGGCCAGGCGGTAGACCGCCTCGGCGATGTATTCGATCGGCTGCACGCGGTCGCGGGTCTGGTCGTTGATCAGGCCGTGGACCGCGACCCCGGGTGTGTCCACCAGGCCCGGCGAGACGGCGTTCACGGCGATCCCGTCCTCAAACACCTCCGAGGCGAGGCCTGTGCTGAAGCGTTCCAGGGCCGCCTTGCACATCCCATAGACCGTGCCGCCGCGGCCTCGCGCCGTATAGGGCGGCTTGGGGTCGATCCCGGCCGGTGAGGAGATGTTGACGATCCAGCCCATCCGGCGCGCGCGCATTCCCGGCAGAACAAGTTGGGCCAGGTGAAAGGGGGCGTAGACCTGAACCTCCATCATCAGCTTGAAACGCTTCTCGGTGAACTCGGCCACCGGCATGAAGTAGGTGATGGCGGCGTTGTTGATCAGGATGTCGATTTCGCCGAGCAGGCTCTGGGTCCGGGCCACCAGGGACTCACGCTCGTCCGCTCGGGCCAGGTCCGCCTTGATCAGAACCGCCTCGCCGCCGGCCGTGCGTAGCCGGTTCACCACCTCGCCGAGCGTGCCTGGCAGACGGCTCTCGCCGGGCTCGGCCGTGCGCGCCGACACCGCGACACGCGCGCCTTCCATGGCGAGGCGCGCCGCGATCGCCGCGCCGATTCCCCGGCTCGCGCCGGTGACCAGGGCGACCTTGCCCTTGAGTGGGCCGTGGGGATTGAGCGTAGCGGTCATGGGCGTTTCCTTCTGAATGTATGGCGTGGGGGATCCGGTTCGCCGACGCGCCTCGCTCAGGTCACGCGCCGCAGCAGCGAGACGCCGGTGTCCACGGTGATCTCCTGGCGGGCGCGGAAATTGGCGTAGGCCTGGGCCGAGCGGGGATTGTCAGCGTCCAGATAAAAGCGCGAGCCCTCCCAGGCGGCGAGGGAGGCGTACCAGGCCATCAGCCAGACCCGGGTCTGGCCCGGCGCCGGCGGGTTGAGGGCGCGCCAGAAGCCGATCACGCGGGTCGCGTGGGCGCCTTCGAAATTGTCCCAGGCGGTGACGGAGAGCTCTCGAAAACGCGGCCAGTCGGCTTCGGCGAGGTCAAACCAGCGGTGCGAGAACACGCCGTCGGTCTCAGGCAGGGTCTCGTCATCGAACGGGCGTGGATCCGCGACCCAGGCTTCGTCCCGAACAATCTCGGCCCCGTCCGCGGCCGGCCCGGCCGCGCCCCGCGAGATGACCACCACCTGACGCGCCGGAAGTCCGATCTGGCTTGTGAAGACCCCGAACAGGGACCCCGCCGCGCCCTCCGCCTTCAGACAAGCCTGGGCGAGGGCCGCGGCGCCCCGGGGCGAAGCTTGAAGGATAAGGTGGCGATAGGGGCTCATGTGGGGTCTCCTGGCGCGGGCGGCGAGGTCTCAGGAAGCGGGGAAGATCACCGGAAGGACCGCGTCGGTGGTGAAGACGCACCGGTCGTTGTGGCCGCACTCGGGGACGATGATCGCCGGGCTGTCGCCGCCCAGGGCTGTGTGCAGGTAATCGACAAAGGCCTCGCCGCGCTGCCGGCGGGTGGCGCCCTGGGCCATGGCGTCCGGCGAGCCGTCAAACCCGCCGAGCGGCAGGACATCCACCTGGCTCAACACATAGGTCGCCCGACGTGAAACCAGATGGGCGCGGAGCTGGTCATCGGTGAGGCCGACCGTATAGCCGCTGTCGCGATGCTCCAGGCCGTAAGGCCACCGATCGTAGCCGGGGGCCTTGGCGGCGTCGAAGGGGCCAAAGGCGAAGCCGGTCTGGGCCTTGGTCTCGTCCTTCCAGGCCTCGTGCGCCGCCTCGACCGAGCCCACGCCTTCGGGGATGAGCCGCGTGGCCGCCGGCCAGGCGTAGCTGGAGGGGTTGGCGATGACAAAGCGGACCTGGACGCCCAGGCCATCGGCCACGCGGCTGGCCATCTCGTAACGGTTGACGAACTGGCCGCCGGCCGAGTGACCGGCGATAACGATCACCTTGAGATTGGGAAACAGGCGCTTGTCGGCGAGCCGCTTGAGGAGGGCGTCGGTGAGGTCGAAGGAATAGAGGCCCGGAATGCTGGCCGCCGCGCCGCCCGAGCGCCAGCTGTCGCCCACGCAGCTCCAGCTGACCTCGTCTGGCTCTAGTTTGTCGTCACAGGGCGCCGCGGCGGAGTGAAAGGCCGGGGCGATGATCAGCGTGTTGTCCAGAGCGCCGGCGAGAAAGCCGGCGGCGGCAGCCGTCTGGAAGTAATGGTCGGCGTTGCGCAGCGTGCCGTGGACCATGATCAGGGCCCGGGTGATGCGCGGATTTCGCTGGTCGAGGTCAAAGCTGCGATAGACCATGGATCGCGCCGCTCCCTCCCCCAGGGGGATGAACCCGGTGCAGGCGGCGCTGGCCGTGACGCAGGGCTTCACGGTTTGGGGCTTCACGGTTTGGGGCTTCACGGGGCCTTCGTCCGTGGATGACGTGGCCTCAGCGGCATTTGCGCCGAGGGCCAGGGCCAGGGCGAGGCCAGTGAGCAGGCGGCGCATCAGCGGTCCGCATCCACGGCGCGCCAGGCCAGGGTCAGATCGTCGAGCTTCTCCTTGAGATCGGCGGGGAGGGGACCGGCCTCCGCGGCGGCCAGGCTGTCGCCAAGCTGTTCGGGGCGGCTGGCGCCGATGATCGGGGCGGTGATCGCGGGATTGGAGAGGACCCAACGCACCGCCAGGGTCGCCAGACTCATCCCCGCCTCGCGGGCGACCTCGCGCAGGGTCTCGACCGCCTCGAACTGGCGGTCATGCCAATATCGGGCCTGGTAGAGCGCGCCGGCGCGGCCAAGCGTGAAGCGGCCCTCTGGCGGCGGCCCCGCCGCGTGCTTGCCGGTGAGGAACCCGCCCGCGAGGGGATTGTACGGGATCACCGCAATGCCCTCTTCCTCGCAGAAGGGCAGAAGGTCGCGCTCGAAGGTCCGGAACAGGAGATTATAGCGCGGCTGAACCGAAACGATCGGCGCCAGGCCCTTCAGCTCGGTCCGCCCGACGGCCCGCGCCAGCCGATGCGCCATCCAGTTCGACACCCCCACATAGCGCGCCTTGCCCGAGCGCACGACGGCGTCCAGCGCCTCCAGCGCTTCGTCGATCGGGGTCGAGGGATCGAAACCGTGAAGCTGGTAGAGATCGACATGGTCGGTCTTCAGGCGCGTCAGGGAGGCGTCGATGGCCGCCAGGATGTGCTTGCGCGACATGCCCTGGTTCCAGGGCTTTGGGCCCATCTGGCCGACGCACTTGGTGGCCAAGATGATCTCGTGACGTTTCTGGCCCATCCAGCGGCCGAGGATCTCCTCGGTCCGTCCCGCCGTATCGAGGCCCCCGCCCAGGGGATAGACGTCCGCCGCATCGAGAAAATCCACGCCGCCGTCGAAGGCCGCATCGAGAATGCGCACGCTCTGCGCCTCATCGCATTGCAGGCCGAAGGTCATGGTGCCCAGGCAGAGCTGGGAGACGCGCAGGCCGGTGCGGCCGAACTTCACATGTCGCATGGGATCCCTTTCAGGACGAGGCGGGAGAGGAAGGAGAGACGGGGGGCGGGGCAGGCGGCGGCGCAGGGCCGATCTGGCGCTCGCCCATGACCGGGTCGGCGTCCGCGGACAGCCCGGCCGCGCTCAAGGCGTCGCCAAGATTGTCGACGAGGTCAGAGGTGGTGCGAAAGTGCAGGACGCCGCCCTGCACCCCACGTCCGTCCGCGCCGAGAAGCCCCGAGCCTGGTCCGAGATCCAGGCTGAACGCGGTCGCTTTTGGCGCCGTGCACAGAATGACGAGGGTCCGCCCGTCGCCCAGGCGGCGCGGCTGATCAAGGCAGGCGGGGGCCTGCCCGCCGCTGGCGGTCAAGGACTTGAGGCGAAGGCGGGGCGCCAGAGGCCGATCGAAGGTCAGCTTGAGAACCAGGACCCCCGCTGAGACCGCCTCGCCCTCCTTGGGCCAGCTCGCGGTGAGCTTCGGCGCCGGGCCGCCCGGCACGATGACCGGGCTGACCTCGGTCGCGGGCGGCTGGGTCCTTGCCGGCATGGTCGCGGGCGTGGGGGGCGTTGGCGCGGCAAGGGCGGCGCCGGCCATCGCCACAGCGAAGAGGGACGGCAGGACAGGGCCCGGCCGGGCCCGTGCGCGAGCCGCCGGGCGCCCCGTCGCAAGGCCGATCGAAACCGATGTCGTCCGTCTCATCTCAGGGATCATGGCCAGGGATCATGGCGCCCTCCGCGCGGCGCTTCAAATGAGGCGAGGATGCGGCGCTTGACACAATTCCGGCTCCGGCGCACTGTATGAATATATGCATACAATAGAAGACGAAGTCCTGAGCGCCCTCAACCTCCGTCGTGACGGGGTGCCGATCTATGTCCAGATCCGCGAGCAGATCCTCGCCCTCATCGCCGCCGGACGCCTTCCGGCAGGCGCACGCATGCCGACCATGCGCCAGGTCGCGGTGGCTTTGCGCGTCGACCTGAACACCGTGCGTCATGCCTATGACGATTTGCAGAACCTGGGCGCGGTGGTCCTGCGCCGGGGCCTGGGCAGCTTCGTCACCGAACGTGTTGGTCCGGCGGACGGCGCGCCCGCCACGCCGGACCCTGTTGATCCCCTCGATCCCCTCGCGCGCCGCGTCCTCGCCGAGGTGCGGGAGGCGGGTCTTGATCCCTTGGCCGTGGCCGAGCGGCTCGTCCGCCTGGCGACATCACGAAAAGGAGATGAGCCATGAACCCTATCCGTGGGGGGCCGAGCAACCGCCTGGCCCAGCTTCTCAGCGTCCTGACGGCCTTCCTGGCCGCCCTGTGCTTCTGGCGGGGCGCCGCCGGGGGCGCGAGCCCGTTCTTCTACGGCCTGGGCGCGATCCTGGTCGTGCTTGCCGTTTTGATCCCGCAGTCCCTGATGATGGCCAATGTCTGGGAGAGGGCCGTGGTCCTGCGCCTGGGCGCCCTGCATGGCATCCGGGGGCCGGGCCTGTTCGTGATCGTGCCCTTTATCGACCAGGTGGCCTCCTGGCTCGACCAGCGAATCCAGACCACCGAGTTCAACGCCGAGGAAGCGCTCTCCAAGGATACGGTGCCGGTCAATGTCGATGCGGTGGTGTTCTGGCAAATCCACGACCCGCAGCGCGCGGCTCTGGAGATCACCGACTATCGCTCGGCCATCGCCCGGGTCGCCCAGACGTCGTTGCGCGAAATGGTCGGTTCGTCGGATCTCCATACCCTGCTGTCGGACCGTCAACAGGGCGACGAGCGGCTGCGTGAGACCATCGGGCGCAAGACGGCCGAATGGGGCGTGTCGGTGATTTCGGTGGAGATCCGCGACATCGGCGTGCCTCAGGCTCTGCAGGACGCCATGAGCCGCCAGGCCCAGGCCGAACGGGAGCGTCTGGCCCGTATTCT
>DAIDGR010000051.1 GCA_027452265.1 Caulobacteraceae bacterium | reverse complement strand
GGCTCATGAGCCTGACCCTGGGCAGCCTGACCGCCCTTCCCTCCCTGGCCCTCCCCTCGCTGGCTCTCGCAGCGGACGCCGCATCGCAGCCGGTCTCGCCGTCCAGCTATGACGAGATGCACTGGCGTCTGGTGGGACCTTTCCGGGGCGGCTGGGCAACGATGGCGGTGGGGTCGCCGACCCAGCCGGACACCTTCTATTTCGGGGCGGCCGGCGGCGGCGTCTGGCGGACCGACGATGCAGGCCGGACCTGGCGCTCGCTGTTCGACAAGGGCGGCGCGGCCAGCATCGGCGCCCTGGCGGTGGCCCCCAGCGACCCCGACACCCTCTATGTCGGGACCGGTCAGCCGGAGCCGCGCTATGACGTCACGGCCGGCGAGGGCGTCTACAAGTCCACCGACGGGGGCAAGACCTGGACCTCCATCGGCCTGGCGGCGACCAAATATATCGGCCGGATCTGGGTCGATCCGCGGCATGCGGACACCCTGCTGGTCGGCGCGCAGGGCCATTTCTTCGGCCCCAGTCCCGCGCGCGGCGTGTTCCGCTCCACCGACGGCGGAAAGACCTGGACCCAGACCCTGAAGATCGACGACTGGACCGGCGTCGAGGACATCGCCAGCGACCCGCAAAATCCGGATCTGATCTTCGCCGCCGCCTGGCAGGTGCGCCAGTATCCCTGGCAGAGCTATTTCACCCCGGCCGAAGGGCCCGGTTCGGCCATCTATGTCTCGCGCGACGGCGGGGTGACCTGGTCGAAGCTCAGCGGCGGAGGCTGGCCGGAGGGTCCGTTGGGCCGGATCGGACTGGCGGTGACGCGACTCGCCGACGGCCAGACCCGGATCTACGCCACCATCGACTCCCACACCCATGGAGGCCTGTGGCGCTCGGACGACGGCGGCGCGCACTGGAGCCGGGTCAACCCCGAACGCGCCTTCACCAGCTATTACGCCAGCCGCATCACGGTGGCGCCGGATGATCCCGATACGCTCTACACGGTGGGCCAGTCGATCCGGCGCTGCACAAAGGGCGGGACGAGCTGCACCATCATCCGGGGCTCACCCGGAGGCGATGACTACCACTTCATCTGGATCAATCCGCTCCATCCCGACCACATCATCACCGGCAGCGACCAGGGCGCGGCGGTCAGCGTCGATGGCTGGAGGACATGGTCGAGCTGGTACAACCAGCCGACCGGACAGTTCTATCACCTCGCGGCGGACAACGCCTTTCCCTACAAGATCTATTCCGGCCAGCAGGATAGCGGCACGGTGGGCATAGCCAGCCGGGGCGACTATGGCGGCCCCGGTCTTCGCGAGTGGCGGCCCGTGGGCGGCGACGAGCGCGACTTCGACATCCCCGACCCGTCCGATCCGGAGATCGTCTACAGCTCGGGCCTGGGCGGTCGGGTGAGCCGTTTCGACGCCCGGACCGGCGATGTGTCGGACATCTCGCCCTGGCCGGTCTCCACCTACGGCCAGAGGCCGAACAAGACGCCGCACCACTTCAACTGGGTCATGCCCCTGGTGGTCTCACGCACGGGACCCGCGACGCTCTACGCCGGGGGCGAGGTGCTGTTCGCCAGCCCTGACGGCGGGCGAAGCTGGACGACGATCAGCGGCGATCTCGTGGGCAAGACCGCCAACGCCACGAACTGCGACGGCCAGCCCGATGCGGACGAAGCCAAGGCGTGCGGCTATGGCACGATCACCGCCATCGAACCCTCGCCGCGGCATGCCCAGGAGATCTGGGTCGGGACGGACGATGGCCTGATCCAGCTCACCCGGGACGGCGGCGCCCACTGGTCCAACGTCACCCCGCCCGGGATCAAACCCTGGACGCGAATCGATTCGGTGGACGTGTCGAACCTCGCCGACGGCGTGGCCTATGTCGCCGCCGACGCCCAGCGCCTCGACGACTTCGCCCCGCATGTCTGGCGCACGTCCGACTATGGCGCGACCTGGACCGAAGCGGTCGCGGGCCTGCCGCAAGGCCATTTCATCAGCGTGGTCCGCGCGGATCCGAAGAAGGCCGGGCTGCTCTATGCCGGGTCCGATGAGACGGCCTATGTCTCATTCGATAACGGCGATCACTGGAGCTCGCTGCGGCAGAACCTGCCCACCGCCTGGATCCGCGATCTCCTGGTGCATGGCGATGACCTGATCGCCGCGACCCAGGGACGGGCCATCTGGGTGCTGGACGACCTCACGGCCCTGCGCCAAGTCACGCCCGCCCTGGCGGACGCACAGGTGACCCTGCTCGACCCCGCCCCGGCTCTGCGCTGGCGCGGCGACAACAACAAGGACACCCCGCCGGCGCCGGAAACGCCCCTGGGCGAGAACCCTCCGGACGGCGCGGTGATCGACTATGTGCTGGGGCCGAATGTCAAAGGTCCGGTCACGCTGGAGATCCGTGATGCGTCGGGCGCCCTGGTGCGCCGGTTCTCCAGCAACGCCGCCCCGGATCCGGCCAAGGGCAATGTCTATTTCCAGTCCGACTGGGTCCGTCCGGAGCCCACGCTTTCGGCGAGTCCCGGCGCCCATCGCTTCGTCTGGGGCCTGCGCTATCCCCGGCCTCTGGCCGTTCACTATGACTATTCCATGGGCATCACCTGGCGCGAGGGGACCTATGTGACGCCGCAAGGGCCCATGGTCCTGCCCGGTCGCTACAGCGTGACCCTGACCGCCGACGGCGCAGCGCGCACCGCGCCCCTGGAGGTGACCATGGATCCTCGTGTCAACGTGCCCCTGGCCGACCTCCAGGCCGGCCTCGCCTATTCGCGCAAGATCGATGAGGCCCTGGCGACCACCTGGCGCGGGGCGGGCGAAACCGGGCCGGTGCGCAAGGCGCTGGAGGCCCTCGACGCGCGGCTCAAGTCCTCCAAGACCGCCGCTCTGGCGCGCCAGGCGCATGACCTGGAGGCGCGGATCGGCGAGGCTTCGGCTCCCGACAGCTTCGAGACCCTCGACTCCCGCCT
>DAIDGR010000050.1 GCA_027452265.1 Caulobacteraceae bacterium | reverse complement strand
TCGGAGGCGGGCGCGGGGCCCGCCGCCGGGATCAGAACGGGTAGTAACGGAACGAGGTGAGGAACATGTCCTCGCGCGCCAGCGGCGCGGCGTTGAAGGTCACAGGACCCTGACCGGTCGCTCCGTAACCGGGGAACAGGTGACGCTCTTCGTGGGTGTACTGCATGCCCCACTGCACCTTGCCGAACTTGCCGGAATAGACGCGGTGCCAGAAGCCAAACGCCAGCATGTCCTCGTAGTGCGTGGAGTTGCCGCAGATCGAGCTGCCCTCGAGGTCGCAACCGGCATTGTTCAGATAGAGGCTGCCCACGCCGTTATAGATTGAGGACGTGCCATAGTTCTGGGCCTGCTGACGCTCCTCGCCGGCATAGGCGTAGATGTCCAGGTTCGCCCCGACGTGACCGATGGCGCCCAGCAGGATCTGCGACTCCTGCACAGGATGGATGTTGCCGTTGGTGTCGAAGCTGACGTCGGGCAGCTGGCCCGAGCCATAACGGCCGATGCCCTTGCCCACGAGGCCGGAGGCCTGGAGGTCGAGCACGCCCGGCACGAGGCCGAAGATCGCCGCGCCGCCGAAGCCGCCGCCCAGGACGTTTTGATTGCCCGTGGTCCCGCCCGCCGTGAGGCGATCATAGAAGCTGCGCAGGATGCCATAGGCCTCCAGGTGCAGTTTGTGGCCGTCCGGGTTCTCCTCAAGCACCGCCTTGCCGACGACGTCAGGATACTTGTTCAGAGACAGGGCATAGGTCGTCCCGGACCCGGGGAACTCGGCCCCGCCGGGGATCGTGTCGACGACGGAGACGCCCGGATTGAACTTCCCCGTGCTGTAGAAGGTCGTCTGCGGGTTTTCCACCGACACGGCGAACCACAGCTGCTTGTCGTAGTTGAACACCACCCGCATCTGCGGCTGGCGGGCCCAGGTGAAGCCCACGACGTACTGTGCGTCGATCGTCAGAGGCGTGACTTCCGAGCGCGGCGTGATGCCGTAGCCATCCAGGGTGAGCAGCGACCAGGTCTGGCCGCCCAGGAACTCGATGCCGCCCCAGGGCTGATCCCAGTCGATGGCGCCGAAGAAGTGCCGGATGCGCGGCTGATAGGAGTTGCTCTCGTTGGAGTTCGCCGTCAGGGCGCCGCCCAGGAAGTCGGATTCCACATAGCCGGTCAGGTGGATGGTCTTGCTGACATCGCCCTGGGCGAGCAGGCTCACGCGGCTCTGGCGCGCGGAGAACCGCTCTTCCGAGGTGTGGCCAGAGACGACATTCGGCATGGGAATGCCCGAATAGGTCGACCCGATATCCGAGCCTTCATTGTGAGAGCGGAACACCGTCTCCAGCGCCACGAAGCCGCCGGGCGTGATCTTGACGCCCTTGTAGTAGATGCCGTCCGTCTTCGGCTTCACCTTGTCGATCTGCTGGGCGACCTGGGTCTGCACCGCGCCCGGGATCGTCTGGATCTGCTCGGCGAGCTGCGTCTGGGCCGCCTGGGCGGTCGCCTGGGCCTGGGTAAGCTCGGTCTTCATCGACGCCAACTGGGCGTCCGTCTGTTGCGATTGCGCCGCCTGGGCCGCCTGGGCTTCCTTCAGCGCCTCGACCTGAGCCTTGAGGGCGGCGACTTCCGCCGCCATCTCTTCGGCCGCCGACGGCCCCTTGGCCGCAACCCGGTGCGTGTGGTGGACCGCCGCCTTCTTCTTCGGCGTGGCGTCCGTGGCGGCGGCGCTGGCCCCCGTCGCATAGACGAAGCAAGCCACCAGCGCGGCTCCGCTGAGCAGCGACGACTTCAACATGACGGGAACCCCCTCAACCTTGGCAAAAATTTGGTAACGGGGCGGCGGATACCAGAGTCATGTGACAGTCTTGTAAAGGCAGGACCGGGGCCCGAGCCTTACGGCCCTCCCGGAGAGAACGTCGTCCGCACACGGTTGTTTTTTGGCTCCCGGCCGCCTTCGCGCGCCGGCGCACGGCTTCACAAAGGCGTCACGAAGGTGCTGTATCCGCCGCCTGATCGGTCGACGCGGGGCGTTCCCGCTGGCGCGCGGACAGGGGTCCGCGGATGCGCCGGGTCTTCGATCTCTTGGAGAGGGACAGCATGAAACGTGGATTTGCATTGGCTCTGGCGGCCGCCGGGAGCCTGGCCTTGGCCGCGACGAGCTTTGGCGCCGCCCAGGCGGCTGAGATCACCGGCGCGGGCTCGACCTTCGTCTATCCGGTGCTCTCGCAGTGGTCCTCCGCCTACCACGGCATGACCGGCGTGCAGATCAACTATCAGTCCATCGGGTCGGGCGGCGGCATCGCCCAGATCAAGGCGGGCACGGTGACCTTCGGCGCCACCGACAAGCCCCTCGCGCCTTCTGAGCTCGATCAGTCTGGCCTCGCGCAGTTTCCGGTGATCATCGGGGGCATCATTCCGGTGGTCAGCGTTCCGGGCGTGCAGCCTGGCCAGATCAAGTTCACCGGTCCGCTGCTGGCGGACATCTTCCTTGGCAAGATCAAGCGCTGGGACGACCCGGCGATCCGCGCCGTGAACCCGGGTCTGCGCCTGCCCAATGCGGCCATCAACGTGGTGCACCGGTCGGATGGTTCGGGCACGACCTTCAACTGGACCCACTATCTGGGCCAGGAGAGCGCCGAGTGGAAGCAGAAGGTCGGCGAAGGCACCTCGGTCCAGTGGCCGGTGGGCATCGGCGGCAAGGGCAATGAGGGCGTCGCGGCCTATACCCGCCAGATTCCCAACTCCATCGGCTACGTCGAATATGCCTATGTGATCCAGAACCACATGACCTATGGCCTGGTGCGCAACAAGGCCGGCCATTTCGTCGGGCCGAGCGTGGCCACCTTCCAGGCCGCCGCTGCCACCGCCAACTGGAAGGAGTTCCCGGACTTCTTCCAGATCATCACCGACGCGCCCGGCCCGAACGCCTATCCGATCACGGCGTCGACCTTCGTCCTGATGTACAAGCACCCCAAGAACGCCGAACAGTCCGCCGACGCGCTGAAGTTCTTCAAATGGTCGCTTGAGAAGGGTCAAGGCGCGGCCGCCAAGCTCGACTACGTGTCCCTGCCTCCGAGCTTGGTGAAGCAGATCGAGGCCTATTGGGCCAAGGAGATCAAGTAGGCGGTCCTTGACCCGGGCGCCTGGCGCTCTACAGCGAGGTCAGGCCGGACGGGGCGTCGCGATGGCGCCCCGCCGCGTCCGTTTAGGAGCCAAGGCGTAGGCTCTGCTGTGGGCAGAATTGCGAGGCGGGCGCCATCGCCTCGTAGAACAAGGACGGCGAGGTGACTGACAGCCCTCTGAGCGCCCCCACCGCCCGGCGACGACTCGCGCGCGGCTCGGGCGGCGACCGGCCGTTCGAGGCCGTGGTGGCGCTCGCGGCCCTGACCGTGCTCGTGGTCCTGACGGCGGCCGGCGTCTCGATGTTTCTCGGCGGCGAGCCCGCCTTCAAAGCCTTTGGTCTGAAGTTTTTCGTCAGCACGGACTGGGATGCGGTCAACAAGCAGTTCGGGGCCCTGATCCCGATCTATGGCACTCTGGTGACGGCCGCCATTTCTCTGCTGGTCGGCGTTCCTGCCAGTTTCGGAATCGCCTTCACCCTGACCGAGACGGCCCCGCGCTGGCTGCGCCAGCCGCTGATGGTCGCCGTGGAGCTGCTCGCCTCGATTCCCAGCATCATCTACGGCATGTGGGGTCTGTTCGTGTTCGCGCCGTTCATGGCCGCCCATGTGGAGCCCTGGCTGAACGACCACTTCGCCAACACCCCTCTCCTCTCCGACCTTCTGACCGGCCCGCCAATCGGCATCGGTATGCTGACCGCCGGCATGATCCTTGGGGTGATGATCATCCCCTTCATCAGTTCGGTGATGTGGAGCGTGTTCACCGCCGTTCCCGCCCATCTCAAGGAGTCCGCCGTCGCCCTGGGGGCGACCCGCACCGAGGTGATGTTCAAGGTCATCCTGCCCTACACGCGCAACGCGGTCGTCGGGGCGATCTTCCTGGGGCTCGGCCGCGCGCTTGGGGAGACCATGGCCGTCACCTTCGTGCTGGGCAATGCGCACGACTTCGCCAAATCCCTGCTCATGCCGGGCAACTCCATCGCCGCGGTGATCGCCAACGAGTTCACCGAGGCGGACTCCGACCTCTATCGCTCATCCCTCATCGCGCTCGGCTTCGTCCTGTTCATCGTTACCTTCCTGGTCCTGGCGGCGGCGCGCCTGCTGCTGGCGCGTCTGCAGCGCATCGAGGGGGCCAAGGTCTGAGCATGAGCCTCCTGCTTCTGCGCCGCCGCCTGTTTGACGCCCTGGTGATCGCCCTGTCGCTGTTCGCCACGGCCTTCACCCTGTTCTGGCTGGCCTGGATCCTCTGGACGACGATCTCGCAAGGCGCCTCGGCGCTCAAGCCCTCGCTGTTCACCGAGATGACCCCGGCGCCCGGCGCCCCGGGAGGCCTGGCCAACGCGCTGTTCGGCAGCGTCATGGTGGTGGCGATCGGCGTCATCCTGGCGACGCCCATCGGCGTCCTGGCGGCCATCTATCTGGCCGAATACAAGCGCGGGACCCGCGTGGCCGGCTTCATCGGCTTCGTTAACGACATCCTCCTGAGCGCTCCCTCGATCGTCATCGGCCTCTTCATTTACGAGCTCTTCGTCCTGCCCTTCGGCCATTTCTCCGGCTATGCGGGCGGCATCGCCCTGGCGATGATCATGTTGCCCATCGTGGTGCGCTCAAGCGCCGTCGCCCTTGAGCTGGTGCCCTCGGAGACGCGCGAGGCGGCCCTGGCCCTGGGTTTGCCGCGTTGGAAGGTGACGTGGTCGGTGATCGTCAGGGCCGCGCGGCCTGGAATCATCACCGGGCTTCTGCTGGGCGTGGCGCGGATCAGCGGCGAGACCGCTCCTCTGCTTTTCACCGCCCTGAACAACCAGTACTGGAGCGCCAACCCGGCGACGCCGCTGGCCAATATCCCGGTGGTCATCTTCCAGTACGCCATGAGCCCTTATGACGACTGGCACGCCCTGGCCTGGGCCGGCGCCTTTTTGGTCATGCTGTTTGTTCTTGGACTGGGTCTGGCGACACGGCTGATCTTCCGCCAAGGCGGCGGCCGATGAGCGAAGCCCTGGCCCCCGAGGCGCATCCAGAGGCCGCCTACCCGCCCAAGATCCAGGTGCGGGATCTCGACTTCTTCTATGGCGGTCGTCACGCGCTCAAAGGGATCAATCTGGATGTGCCGGCCCATCGCACGACCGCGATCATCGGCCCTTCCGGCTGCGGCAAGTCGACCCTCCTGCGCACGCTCAACCGGATCTTCGACCTGTATCCGGGCCAGAGGGCCACGGGCCAGGTGATGTTCGAGGGACGCAACCTGCTCAGCCCGGAGATCATGGTCACGGAGCTGAGGCGAGAGATCGGCATGGTGTTCCAGAAGCCGACCCCCTTTCCCTTGTCGATCCGCGACAATGTCGCCTTCGCCCTCCGGCACTTCGAGCGGCTCTCGCGCGGCGAGCTCGCCGACCGCATCGAGGCGGCCCTGCGCCAGGCGGCCCTTTGGGACGAGGTCAAGGACAAGCTCGGCGCTTCGGCCCTCGGCCTGTCAGGGGGGCAGCAACAGCGACTCTCCCTGGCGCGAACCCTGGCGGTGCGGCCGCAGGTGATCCTCCTCGATGAGCCGACCTCGGCCCTCGACCCGATCTCGACCTTGAAGATCGAGGAGCTGCTGAACAATCTGGTGCGCGACTTCACCGTCGTCATCGTCACGCACAACCTGCAGCAGGCGGCCCGCTGCTCGCACCAGACCGTCTTCATGTACGAGGGCGAGCTGGTGGAGGCGGGGCCGACCGAGACCCTGTTCACCCTCCCCACTCAGCGGCGCACCGCGGACTATATTTCAGGTCGGTTCGGATGAGCCTCGCCCAGACCCCGACGCCAACCCCGACCCCGATGGAGGCGGCGCCCGAGACCTTCGTCGCGCCCTTGCCGCCCGAGCGGGTCAAGATCGCCGTTCAGGACCTCGACTTCTTTTACGGTCGCAACCACGCGCTCAAGGCGGTCAGCTTTGGCGTGGCGCGAAACGCCGTCACCGCGCTCATTGGCCCCTCGGGCTGCGGCAAATCGACCCTTCTGCGGACCCTCAACCGGATCTACGGCCTCTATCCCGGCCAGAGAGCGAGCGGACGGGTGCTGATGGACGGCCAGGACCTGCTCAGCCCCAGGGTCAGTCTGGGCTGGCTGCGCGAACGCATCGGCATGGTGTTCCAGAAGCCCACGCCCTTTCCCATGTCGATCTTCGACAACGTCGCCTTCGGCGTACGCCTGCATGAGACCCTGAGCCGCGCTGACCTGGCCGGGCGGGTGGAGGAGGCGCTTCGACGCGCCGCGCTCTGGGATGAGGTCAAGGACAAGCTCGGGCACTCGGCGCTCGGCCTCTCGGGGGGGCAACAGCAACGGCTATGCGTGGCGCGTTGCCTGGCGGTGAAGCCGGAGGTCCTGCTGCTTGATGAGCCCACCTCGGCCCTTGACCCCATTTCCAGCGCCAAGCTCGAGGAAACCATCAGCACCCTCTCCGCCGACCACACGGTGGTCATTGTCACGCACAATATGGGCCAGGCGGCGCGGGTCTCGAAATACACGGCCTTCATGTATCTCGGCGAGCTCGTGGAATTTGGTGAAACCGAAGAGCTCTTCACCCGGCCCGTGACTCGTCGGGCCTCGGATTATATCACCGGACGGTTTGGCTAGCGGGGCGCGCACAGGCGTCCCATCAACCTGTCACAAACCTGTCCTAGGACACATTGTCTCGTCACCCGTTCGATTCGGGCGTGTTTGGAAGAGGTCCGTCGTGGCCATGGAACATACGGTCAAAGCCTTCGATGAAGAGCTGGACGCGATCACCGCGGAGCTGGCCCGCATGGGAGGCCTGGCGGAGGCGGAAGTGGCGGACTCGATCCGCGCCATCGCCGAGGGCGACCCCGGTCTCGCCGCCTCGGTGATCGCCCGAGACGCCCGCCTCGACGCGCTGGAACGTGAAATCGAGCGGCGGGCCATTCGCCTGATCGCCCTTCGTCAGCCGGTGGCCGACGATCTGCGCCACACGGTCAGCGCCATGAAGATCAGCTCCAATCTGGAGCGCATCGGTGATCTGGCCAAGAACATCGCCAAGCGCGCCGTGGTGATCGTCGAGTCCGAGCCCCTCACGCCGCTCACCAGCTCCATCGAGCGGATGGGGGAACTGGTCAGCGCGCGATTGAAGACGGTCCTCGACGCCCTGGCGACCCGCGAGGTGGAGTTGGCGGTCTCGGTGTGGCGCAACGATCACGAAATCGATGAGCATTACGACACGATCTTCCGTGAGCTCCTGACCTATATGATGGGCGATCCGCGGACCATCGCCGCCTGCGCCCATCTTCTGTTCGTCGCCAAGAACCTCGAGCGGATCGGCGATCACGCCACCAACATCGCCGAGATCCTGCATTTTGAGATCACCGGGATCGAACTCACCGAGGAGCGTCCCAAGTCCGACGCTCTGACGAAGGCCGAACCGTGAAGCGCGAGGTCATGGGCGCCGAGGCGATCGGCCCCACCGTCCTTGTGGTCGAGGACGAGGAGTCGCTGGCGACCCTGATCAGCTACAACCTGACCAAGGAAGGCTATCGCGTCGCCCTTTGCGCCGACGGCGAAGAGGCCCTCGTACTGATCGATGAGTCGCGGCCCGACCTCATCCTGCTCGACTGGATGCTTCCGACCGTGTCGGGCATCGAAATCTGCCGCCGCCTGCGTCAGCGCGCGGAGACGCGGAACATTCCGCTGGTGATGCTCACGGCCAGGGGCGAGGAGAGCGACCGGATCCGCGGCCTCGACACCGGCGCCGATGACTATGTGGTCAAGCCCTTCTCCATGGCCGAACTCGTGGCGCGTCTCCGCGCCGTTCTGCGGCGCCTTCGACCGGGACTGGTGGAGGACAAGGTGCAGCATGGCGACATCGTCATCGACCGGGTCGCGCACCGGGTGACGCGCGGCGGCGAGGATATTCATCTCGGTCCCACCGAGTTTCGTCTGCTCGATCACCTCATGCAGCATCCGGGGCGGGTGTTCTCCCGGGAGCAGCTCCTCGACGCCGTCTGGGGCTCGGACGTCTATGTGGAGGCGCGCACCGTGGATGTGCATATCGGCCGTCTGCGACGCGCCCTGGGCCGCGCGGTCCGCGGCCGCGTGGAGGACCCGATCCGCACGGTACGCTCGGCCGGCTACGCGCTGAACGCCTAAATCACACGCGCCTTCAAGCGCTCGCGCCACAGCGACAGGCGGCGCGTGAGCTCCTGAGCGATCTCGCTCTGCGACCGCTCGCCTTCCAGGCGATCAAGCTCTTCGAAACGGAAGGCCGCCTCGCCATGGGACGTCCAGGCGGCCTGCAACGTCCTGTGAGGACTGGTCCCGGTCCGCAGGGCGAACCACAGACGGTTCTGGTGGGTGTCCAGACGCCGGCTGCACCCGACCCAGGCTTCGCCGGTCGCGCCGCAGATCACCGCGAAGACGCCGTCGCCCGGCTTCCGCTCCTTGTAGGCGGCGATCAGCGCCTTCTTTTGTTCGCGATTCATCAGGCCGCCTGACGGGCTCAGGCCCTTTCAATTCATATTTTATCCGGATAAATATAGGCCCGTGTCCCCTCCGCGCCAAGACCTCGATGCGCCGGATTATCCGGAGGGCGTGGTCGCGTTCGCGGACAAGGCGTGCATCGCCTCCGGTCCTCTCGCCGACGTCGCCGCCGCCGCGTGGCGCAGGCGCACCGAGGCGCCCATGGCCGTGATTCTTGCCTTCGACCGGGCGACCGCTCAGGTGGTTGAGCTCGACCTGCGCGGTTCAGAAACCGAGGTCCGTGCGCGATACGCCCCGCGCGCCCAACCGCCCGCCCAATCGCCCGCCCGCCGGGGTCGTCCGAAGCTCGGGGTCGTCGCCCGGGAGGTGACCTTGCTTCCAAGACACTGGGCCTGGTTGGCTGAGCAGCCTGGCGGGGCGTCTGTGGCGCTTCGACGCCTGGTCGATGCGGCGCGCCAGACAGACGCCGGCCGCGTCCGGCAGACCCGCGAGGTCGCCTACCGCTTCATGTCCGCCATGGCCGGCGACCTTCCAGGATTTGAAGAGGCGGCGCGGGCCCTGTTCGGCGGCGACTCGCGGCGTCTCGAGGAACGGCTCTTGGCCTGGCCGGGCGATATCGCAGGTGAGATCCGCCGCTTCCTGGACGGGCCACAACGCAACGCCTCCTCTTGACCTTGCCGCGAGGTCGGGGTGCAAGACGACCCCGATGTCCAACACCCTTCTCCTCGCCCAGGATTTCCCGCCGCCGGACCGGGCGGCCTGGCTGGCCCTGGTCGCCAAGACCCTGAAAGGGGCGAGTCTGGAGACGCTCGACCAGCGCACGCCCGACGGCCTTGTCCTTCCCGCCCTCTGCGACGCCGCGACACGCTCTGAGGCGCGCCTCAACCGCCCCGTGCGGACGGGCGAGGCTGGCGAGACGCGCGCCTGGGACATTCGCGCCCTGGTCCAGGCGGCGACGCCCGATGCGGCCCGGAGCGACGCCGCCGAGGCGCTGGAGGGGGGGGCCGCCTCCCTCCTCCTGCGACTTGGGAACGCGTTCGAGTCCGGCCAAATCGCGAAGGCTCTCGAGGATGTGGTTCTGGAGATCGCGCCGGTGGCCCTGGACGCGCCTGGCGCGGGGCGGACGGCGGCCAGAGGGCTGGACGCCGCGGCCAAGGTCTCGCCCGGCGCCCGGCTCGCCTTCCACCTCGACCCCTTGAGCGCCTTCGCCGCTGGGGGCGCCTGGTCTGGCGACATCGAGGCCGAGATCGCCGCCTGCGCCGATCTGGCGGCGCGACTGGGAGAGACCTATCCCAGGGCCAGCCTGGTTCTCGCCTCGGGCCAGGTCGTGCACGAAGCCGGCGCCACACCCGGTCAGGAAATCGCCTTCGCCGCCGCGGCCGCGGTGACCTATGTCCGCGCCCTCGCCAAGGCGGGCCTGGATCTCTCAGAGGCCTGGTCACGGACGGTGTTTGGTCTGGCCCTGGACGCGGAGCCTTTCGCCGGCATCGCCAAACTGCGCGCCGCACGGATTGTGTTTGACCGCCTCGTCGGCGCCTGCGGCGTCGCGGCGCCCGTGCGGATCGAGGCCCGGGCCTCGCGCCGGATGCTGACCCGGGCAGAGCCCTGGACCAACCTTGTGCGGCTGACGGCCGCCGGATTCGCCGGCGCTGTCGGCGGGGCCGACGCCGTCGTCCTGGAGCCGCACGACGCCGCCCTCGGCGCAAGCGATCCACAAGGGCCTCGTCTGGCGCGCAACGTGCAGCTTGTCCTGATGGAGGAGGGGCAACTGGGCCGCGTGGCCGATCCCGCCGGCGGGTCCTATGCTCTGGAGGCCCATACCGAGGGCCTCGCCCGCGCCGCCTGGTGCGAATTCCAGTCCATCGAGGCGCAAGGCGGCCTCGCCAAGGCCCTCCTTTCGGGCGAGATCGCCGGTCGCGTCGCCGCGGCCCGGGACGCCCTCGCCGCCGCCCTCGGTCAGGGCCGCCGCCGCATCCTCAATGTCACCGACTTCCCTCCCGCCGAACCGCCGCCCCCGCGGGCGTCCGCCCCGGCCCGATCGATCGTCGACCCCTCCCCTGGCGGGGCCCCGGCGAGGTGCCCCCCCCTGACGCCCATTGCCCTTGAGGACCTGGCGCTGGAGGCCCGATCATGAGTCCCAAGGCCCTGATCCCCGACTACACCGCCGTGCCCCTCGAGGGCGGAGCAGGCGCCCCGCCGCATCTGGCGACCCCGCCGGCCTGGGTCCCTCCCGAAGGCTTCCCGATCGCGCCGATCTACCAAGCCGGGGACATTGCCGGGCTGGACTTCGTGGGCGGCTATCCGGGCGTGGCGCCGTATCTGCGCGGCCCCTATCCCACCATGTACGCCACCAATCCCTGGACCGTACGGCAATATTCCGGCTTCTCCACCGCGGAAGAGTCGAACGCCTTCTATCGGCGCAACCTTGCGGCGGGACAGATGGGCCTGTCGGTGGCTTTCGATCTGGCCACACATCGCGGCTACGATTCCGACCATCCGCGGGTCCGGGGCGATGTCGGCATGGCCGGGGTGGCGATCGACTCCATCCTCGACATGCGCGTCCTGTTCTCCGGCATCCCGCTCGACAAGATGAGCGTATCGATGACCATGAACGGGGCGGTGCTTCCGATCCTGGCGCTCTATATCGTCGCGGCCGAGGAGCAGGGGGTCGCGCGCAACGCGCTATCCGGGACCATCCAGAACGACATCCTCAAGGAGTTCATGGTCCGCAACACCTATATCTACCCGCCCGATCCCTCGATGCGGATTATCTCCGACATCTTCGCCTACACCTCGCGCGAGATGCCGCGCTTCAACAGCATCTCGATCAGCGGCTATCACATGCAGGAGGCGGGGGCCTCGCTCGATCTTGAGCTCGCCTACACCCTGGCCGATGGCCTCGACTATGTCCGCGCGGGCGTTGCGGCCGGCCTGGATGTGGACGCCTTCGCCCCGCGCCTGTCCTTCTTCTGGAATGCGGGGATGAACCACTTCATGGAGGTGGCCAAGCAGCGCGCCGCGCGGCTGCTCTGGGCGCGGCTCCTGACCGAGCGGTTCGCGCCCAAGGATTCCCGTTCCCTCTGCCTGCGGGCGCACACCCAGACCAGCGGCTGGAGCCTGGCGGCGCAGGACGTGTTCAACAATGTCGCGCGCACCGCGCTGGAGGCCATGGCCGCCGTCTCCGGCCACACCCAGAGCCTGCATACCAACTCCCTGGACGAGGCCCTCGCCTTGCCCACCGACTTTTCCGCCCGGATCGCACGCAACACCCAGCTGTTCCTGCAGGTCGAAAGCGGCGCGACGGGGATCATCGACCCCTGGGGCGGGTCCTATTATGTCGAGCGCCTGACCCACGACCTGGCGGCCAGGGCGCTCTCGCACATCGCCGAGGTGGAGGCGGCGGGCGGCATGGCCAAGGCCATCGCGGCGGGCATTCCCAAGCGGCGTATCGAGGAATCGGCCGCGCGAATCCAGGGGGCTATCGACTCCGGCGCCCAGACCATCGTCGGGGTCAATCGCTTCCCGCCCAAGGCCGAAGCCGACATCCCGATTCTGGCGGTGGACAACTCCGCCGCCCTCAAGGCCCAGCTCGCGCGGCTCGAAGCCCTGAAGGCCAGCCGTGACGGCGCCGCGGTGGCCTCCGCGCTTGCCGCCCTGGAAGCCGGCGCGCGCGGTCAGGGGAACCTGTTGGGCCTGTCCGTGGACGCGGCGAGGGTCGGGGCCACGGTCGGCGAGATCAGCCTGGCCCTGGAGCACGTCTTTGGCCGCCACGAAGCGCGCGCCGAGGTAATCTCCGGGGTCTATTCGGCGGCCCTGGGCGACAGTCCCCGGGCGCGGCATGTGCGAAGCCTGATCGCGGATTTCGCCCAGGCCGACGGACGCGCGCCCGCCGTACTGGTGGCCAAGATGGGCCAGGACGGTCACGACCGCGGCCAGAAGGTCATCGCCACGGGCTTCTCGGATCTGGGATTCACCGTCGAGGCCGGCCCGCTCTTCGCCACGCCGGCGGAGACGGCGGCCCGGGCGGTGGAGCTGGACGTGCACGTGGTCGGGGCAAGTTCCCTGGCGGCCGGTCACCTGACCCTGATCCCCGAGCTCAAGGCCGAGCTGGAAAAGCGGGGACGCGGCGACATCATGATCGTCGTCGGCGGGGTGGTCCCGCCCAAGGACTATGCGGCCCTGACCGAGGCCGGCGCACGGCTGATCTTCCCGCCGGGTACGGCCGTGGCGGACGCCGCCGCCGCCATCCTGGACGCCCTTAACGCGGATCTGGGCTACGCCCAGGCGCCGCCGCGCTGAGCCGTGACAGGGCGGGGCGGGCCGGGCGGGACGAGGCGGGTCAGTCTCACCCCAGGCGGGCGCGGGCCTGGCCGATCCAGTCGTCGCGACGACCGCGGCCGCGCAGATTGAGCGCGGCGTCGAACGCCTCCAGCTCAGCCTCGCTCCAATTGGCCAAGGCCTGGAAGGTGACCACACCCCGCTCGGCCAGGGCGCTGGCGATGCGAGGGCCCACGCCCTTGAGGGCCGTGAGATCGTCCGCGCTGTGCGGGGCGAGGTCTGCGACCTGAACGGTCGAGGCGGGGTCGGTGTGGCGCTCGGCGACGGCCGCCATCTCAACCCGCTCCGGCGCGGCGAGGGGGATCCTTGGCGCCGCCTTCGCCGCCTCGAGATTGACCGGCCGTCCCAACCGCGACATCCACCAGAATGCGACCCCGCTTGCGGCGGCGGCGCCGAAGGCCAGCCAAAGCGGGCTGGTGAGGCCAACCGGAAGGCTCAAAGCCTTCTCAGCATCGCGACGAAGGTTCGAGGGCGTAACGGTTTCGATCCAGAGCATGGCGAGTCTCCCGCACCAGGAATTTCGCAGCGCAGCATATCATTCTTCGCAATTGCGAAAAAGGGGCGCGTCCCGCATCAGGCTTTTGCCCGACGCTGGATTCGGACCTCGCCCCCCTCGCCGCAGGTCCTGGCGATCCAGTCCCCGGTCGGGCGGACGGCCTGGTCCACGCCGTCCGGCGGATTGATCACGACCAAGGCGCAGCCGTTGAACCTCAAGGGATCCAGGGGAGGACGCAGGCGCATCTCCACGGTCATCGCCTCATGGCGTCCCGCCGCCGCCTCCAGGGCCGCGAACAGGGCGTAGAGACTGGCCAGGTCCTTCAGGGGGGCCCAGACGACGATCACGGCGGCGGGATTGACCCGCAACAGGGACCGGGTCAGGCCGGCGACCTCGTCCGCGTCATTGGCCGCCTCGAACGGCGGATCGATCAGGACCAGAAGGCGCGCCGGGGCTTTGGGCGACCGCTGAAGGCCGAGACGCCAGCCATCGCCGCGAACGGCCTCGGCCCCGCGAAAGGGCGTCAGGGTCTGGCGCAAGGCGGCATGCGCGCCCGGCTCGGCCTCACAGGCGATCAGCCGGTCGCGCGGCCCAAGCCGACCCGCGATCAGAAGGGGCGAGCCGGGATAGCGGGATATGGGCCCGCTGCGATTGAGGCGTCCCACGGCGCGCTTCAGCGGCGCGAATTCGGCCGGCGCGGCCGCATCCGCCATCAGGCGAACGATTCCCGCCTCCGCCTCGCCGGTGCGACGCGCCTCGGGCGAATCGAGCGCATAGAGCCCGGCGCCCGCATGGGTGTCGATGACGCAAAGCGGCGAGGCCCCCTCCAGTCGCGCCATCACCTCCAGCAGCAGGGCGTGCTTGAGGAGGTCGGCGAAATTGCCGGCGTGGAAGGCATGTCGATAGTTCACGCGGGTCCTAATACTGCTTGGTGTACTGCAGATCGATACTTGTGCCGCCGATCATGGTGCCGACCTGGGACAGGAGCCGGAACGCCTTGGTGAGCGCGATCTCCACCTGGGTCGCGGCATAGCCCTTGGCGTCGGTCGTCACCTCAACATAGATCCGCGAGCCGATATATTTGCCCGCGCCGACCGAGGTCCCGCGATTGAGCGTGGGATCGGCGGCATAGACGCTGAGGCGATCGAGCTTGATCGCCTTGCGCAGGCCGGACGTGGGATCGGAGCCGCCACTCCGAAGCGCGTTGAGCGAGGCGGCAAGCTGCACGGCTTGCACGGCGGAGATATTGCTGGCCGAGGCCCCGAACAGCAGGCGCGCCAGAATCTGGTCCTCAGGCAGGGCGGGACTGGAGCTGAAGGTAATCTGCGGGCGGTTGGCCGTGCCGGCGATGTTGATATTGGCGGTGACGCCCTCTGCCGTGGTGGTGGCCTGGATATCCAGGGTCGGGTTGGGCGGGTTCGCGCCGTTCAGATGAATGACGCCGCGCGACAGGGTCAGCTTGCGCCCGGCGAATTCATAGCTGCCGCGGACCAGGTTGACGTCACCGGTGACGCGCGGGACCCGCAGGTCGCCGGCGATCTTGAGCGCCGCGCGCCACTCGGCGTCCAGACCCATGCCTGAGACAAAGATATGGCTGCCGCCATTGACGCCCACGTCCAGCTTCCATGCGCTGGGGCGAGAAACCCGGCCAAAGGCGTCGTCCTGCGCCGCCGGCGGGGTGGTTTCGGCATCCTTGCGACGGACCCCGACCAGTTCGACGATGTCGTCGGCCGAAGCCGATCCGATCTGGTAGCTGGCCTTGTCCAGGGTCAGGCTCCCCGCGATCAGACCGCCTTTGACATGGTCGTGGGTCACGGCGACCTCGCCCGACATCGTGGCGTCGAGCGGCGCACCCGAGAGCAGGCGCGCCCGGGCAAGCTTGAGATGCAGATCCACCGGAAAGCCCTGCGCGGCGCTCAGATCGGCATAGCCCGAGGCCTCGACCGTCCCCTCGCCCGCCTTGGCGCTGAGCTGGCGCAGTTGCAGGCGCGCGCCGTCGAAGCGACCATCCAGCGCGATATCCTTCAGGGACAGTCCCAGGTCCGGATCGGTGAAGCTCAGGCCGACGCCGCGCACGACGCCGCGCAACTCCGGTTGATCCAGCCGACCGGACAGGTCGACGCCGATGGCCAGCGGGCCGGACAGGGTCTGGCCCCCCAGACTTCCCAGCGTCCACAAGGCCTCCGCCGGCCCCTGATAGCGCAATCCGCCGCGCGCCTGAGCGGCGGTCAGGCGATCCCACCACGCCGCTCCCCCACCGCCCGTTCGAGGATCCAGGGTGAGCTGCAACCGGCCAATCGTCGCGCCGCCCTGGCGCGCCAGGGCGTGCAGGGCCCCGCCCGCCGGCGAGAGCTCGGCGGTAAGGGCAAGGTCCATGGGCGCGGCGGCCGCCGCCATGCCGCTGCGGGTGAAATTCAGGACCTGAAGGCTCGCATGGGCCGTGGGCATGGCGCCGCTGGCGGGCAGGTCGAACCTGGCCTGACCGGTGGCCACACCGGCCACATCGAGATCGGGCGCAAAAGCGCGCAGAACGCCAAGATCCGCACCCTCGAGCGCGAGGTCAGCCTTGATCCCCGCCGAGTCATTCTCGCCGGAGACGAGGATCCGGCCATGCGGCAGAACGATGGTCGTCGGGTCGAGCCGGTAGCCGCCGGGAAGCTGGTGCAGGACCGCCTCGCCGTTCACCTGGATCGGGACCTTGGCGGCGCTGCCCTCGCCGGAGAGCCGGATCAGGCCGGGAGACACCCGGGCCACGCCCTTGAGGGCGAAGGGCGCGGCGGCTGAGCCCGCGGCGTCGAACCGCACCTGGCCCTCGCCCCGGTGCAAACCCAGGTCCAGACTGAGCCGCGACACGGTGATCCCGTTCCAGTGAGCGCCCGCCGCGCTCACCGCTCCCGTCAGGGTCGGACCCGTCTTATGCAACTGAAGGACGAGGTCCGCCTTGCCCTGCCTCAGGGTGAGGTCCGGGTGCAGGGGCAATCGAACCCCGTGGCCGCTCAGCGAGACGCGCGCGGCCTGAGCGCCGTCCACCTCGCTCAGATGGGCCACGCCCTTCAGCCCTTCGCCGGACAGCGAGAGATCGCCGCTCAGAAGGCCCGATGCGCCGGCCTTGACGACGCCCACCAGGCCCAGATCGCCCAGGCGGGCCCGCTTGACCTTGAGCGACGTCGACGAACCCAGGATGTCGAGATCGGAGTCGAGCGTGACCGGACCATAGTCGGAGGTCGCCCGGGCCTGGAGGCGCCAGAGGCTTTCCCCGGCGCGCGCGCCCTTGGCCTGAGCCGCCTCCGCCACGAGGTCGCTGAGTCCCAGGGGCGAGGGCCGCGGCGCCGCAAGCCGCAGGTGCAGGGCGTCAAGATTGCCCGAGGCGGTCAGGTCCAGGGGTCCGAAATCGCGCGACCGCCCCGCCAGATGCAGAGACAGCCCGCCGTCCGGAGCCAGACGCGCCTCGCCTGCGCGGATCGCCAGCCCCGGCGAGCTCAAGGTCATTCCGCTGACCGCTGCGGCTCCATCCGGGGACACCCGCAGATGGCCGGACGCCTCGGCTGGGCCGTCAAAGACCTGTCGCACCGTCGGATCGCTCAGCTCGCGGGCGACACCATGGAGGGTCCCGTCAAGAGAAAGCTGCCCCTTGGCGTCCAGTCCCACCGATGAGGTCAGGTCCAGGTCCGCCAGGCCCTGCCCCGCGAGGTCGTAGCCCCTGGCGTGAGCGGTGAGGTTGCCGGCCAGGCCAGAGCGGGTCGGGGACAGGTTCAGATCGGCCATCAGGCGCGGTGAGCGGAGCGTGACGGTTCCCCGGACCTCTCCGCGTCGATCGAGGATGAGATCAGAGGCGAGCGCCGCCTTGGCCGCCAGGGGATCCAGGCCCGCCGGAAGGCCTGTCACGCTGGACAGGTCAGCCGAGATCTTGAGCGACCGGGCCCCGGACGCCCTGGGGGCGGACTCTCCGTGGGCTTGCAGCCCGGTCAAGGTGAAGCCCGCGCCGGAGAGCGTGGCGGCGCGAACCTCGCCGGTGGTCTCTGGCATGGCGAACACCCCGGCGAGACGGGCATGGAGGTGCGGATCGCGAACACGAAGGCCGCCGGGCAGAGGCCATTCGCCCTGGGCCTCCAGCCCGGCGTCGAGGCCCTCGAACCGCCCGCGCTTCAGGTCCAACCTGCCCTGGGCCTTGGCGGAGAGGCTTGATGAGACCGCGTCGGCCTGCAGCCAAAGGCGGTTGGCGGGCTCGGGACGCGTGCTGATGTCGAAGGCGAAACGCCCCGCGAGCCAGGCGGCCGCGTCATGGCGCGCCTCAGCCTGCCCATCGCCCGGCCGCTCGCCCATGTGGACAAGATCGCCAGGCGCCGCCTTGCCCCTGGCGCGGAACGCCCCGTCGCGGGCCGTGAGGTGGGCGTCCAGCAGGGGACGACCGCCCAATCGGGCCTGTGTCTCGCCATTCCAGGCCTGCCAGTCGCCGCCGCCCTGGAGCTTGGCCTCGAGCGGGGCGCCAAGGCCCAGCAGATGATCCAGAGCGCCGCCACGCGGGGCCGTCAGGGCAAGGTTCGCCTGCAGACGGTTGTGGTCCGGATCGGCGTCGAGCCGCGCGTCGAACCGATCCCCCCCTCCGTCGGCGCCAGGCTTGGCCACGGCCGCATGCAGGTCGAGCCGAACCCGGGCCGCCAGGATCTCGACCGAGCCCATCAGGCTCACCGGAGGCGGGGCCTGGGCCCCGGGCGGTCCAATCAAAAGCGCGTCGACCCGCAGATGCTCCAGGGCGATATGCAGGCGCGGCGACGACGAAGGCGCCTGCCCGGGCGGGCGGGCGAGCCGGGGGAGACGCAAGAGACGGATCTCCGGGCTCCGCGCCTCCTCAATCAGAACGTCCCGATCAAGCAGCCGCGCCGGCCGCCAGGCCAGGGTCACCTCCGGCGCCCGCAGGAACACCCCTTGCGGATCGGAGAGCGCCACCTGACGCAGGACCATGCGCCGCCAGATCGAGCCGTCGATCCGGCCGATGCTGAGGTGCAGGCCCTCGCCCAGATCCACCCGCGCGATCTCGCGCGCCAGAAGCCCGCGACCCAGCCGGGTGTCGAGGCCGCCGAGCGCCAGGGCCAAAAGGGCGATCAGCGACACGGCCACCGCGGCGAGAGCGCGGCCTGCCACCCTACCCGGGGAGGTCCGGCGGGCGCCTTGTGGGGCTTCGGGCCGCGCGTCAGGCGGCGGGGGGCCGGACTGGGGGGGCGGCTCGGTCATCAGAAGGCCTGGCCGATGGAGATATAGACCCCCAGCGCCGGGTCTCCGGGACGCCGGGTCAGAGGGGTGGCGAGATCGAAGCGCAAGGGGCCAAAGCTGGTGAAGTAGCGGAAGCCAAGGCCCGCGCCGAACCGAAGGCCCGTGAACCGGGGTGCGCCGCTTTCGAAAACATTGCCGCCGTCGATGAAGGCGACAAGACCGTAGTCGCCAAAGCGCCAACGCGCCTCGCCCGACACCAGGGTCGAGGACACCCCGCCGATCGGCGCGCCCTGCGGGCTTTTGGGTCCAACGCCCTGATAGGCGTAACCGCGCACCGACCCGCCGCCGCCGGCATAGAATCGCTGTGAAGGCGCCACGTCCTGCACCGCCGCGCCGAACAGGTCCCCCAGCTGCAACCGTCCGGCCAGCACCAGGTTGGACAGCACCGGCGCATAGGCGGACGCGTTGAACAGGCTCTCCATGAACACCTGCCCATCTCCGACCGACACCTCGGGCGTGGGCTGAAGGCTGATGCGAAAGCCCCGGGTCGGGTTCAGGAGGTCGTCGGAGCGATCATATTGCGCCTGCAGCGGCAGGGCGGCGATCTCGTAGGTGCGGCGCACCGTGGCCGCCGCGACCGGGTCGTAGCCCGTTTCCTGACTAAGCAGCCCCTCAACCCCCACCGACCAGGTCCAGAGCTTCTGCCAGAGCGGCGTGGAAATGCGGGCCAGGGTGGCGGCGACCTCCGCCGTGTCGGCGTTGTAGGCGTCCAGGGTCTCGCGCGAGACCTGGGCGATCAGCTGGAGATTTTCGTCCCTCTGGCCAAGGTCCGAGCGCAGAAAGGTCAACCCGGCCAGGGACTGCTGCGTTCCCGCCAGACCGCGCACGGTCAGGGCGCCCTCCGGCGGCCAGAGGTCGTGATCGGTCCAGTCGATCTCCGCCGTGCCGCCCAGTCCCGTCTGATAGCCCACCGATCCGCTCAGGCTGTGTGGCTTGGCCGGGGTTCCCGTGACGGCGATGTCCACCGGCGTCGTTCCGTCCGGCGAGGGGCCGGACGCCGGCTGTGGCGTGGCCTCGGCGGTGGCGAAGAGACCTGTGGCGATCAGCTCCCGCCTCAGATCGTCGAGCTTGCGGCTGTCATACAGGTCGCCGGCGCGAAACCGCGGAAGCACCTTGAGCTGCCAGAGGGGCAGGACGTGAGCCCCGACGATCTGCAGGGTCCCAAACCGCGCGCGCACACCCGGATCGACCGGAAGCAGGTAATCGGCCGTATGGGTCTCGTCGTCGAGCACCACGTCATGGGCGCCGAGCTTGACGAAGGGATAGCCCTCCTGCGGCAGGCGGGCCGTGATCTGGGCTTCGGCCGCCAGGATGATCGGGGCCACCACCGGCTGGCCGGATCTGATCCGGAACGCCGCCTGGACAAGGCCTGGCGGAACGGTGTCGGGACCGGTCAGGGCAACCTTGTCGAGGGTGTAGCGCGCGCCGGGCTCGGCGTTCAGGGTGATGACCTCCCGTTTCTCCCGGCCCGAGGGCGGGGCGGCGGAGACGTGGGTGGCGGCGTCGAAATAGCCCTGGGAACGCAGGAAGCTCGCCAGCAGGCGGGCGTCGCCGGCGGATCGCGCATCGAGCTGTTCGGCGTCGGGCGCCCGGCCCCGACCTCGAACCAGGGCGGATAGGCCGCGGAAGCGCTTGAGCAGGTCCTTGCTGGGCATGCCCTCGATCCGGACGGCATAGGCGACCCTGCCCGCCCCTTGTCCGCGCGTCTGAACCGGCGCCGTCAGCTTGGCGGCGTCGAGAGCGAACTGATCGAGCGGCTCCAGCGGGGCGTTGAGTTCGGAGTCCGGCGCGGGCGACGCGGGAGGCGACGGCGGAGCGCCCTGAGGCGCCGGCGCCGGCGATGGCGACGGAGACGGGGGGAGCGGCGGAGGCTCGGCCCAGGCCGCGGTTCGGAGAGCCAGGGCGATGGCCAGACCGAGCACGAGGCCGAGGCTCGACGCCGCCCGTCCGGTCGGTTGGCTACGGCGCACGGGACCGCGAGCTCTCACGCCGGCCCCTGCCCTGTCAGCCCTTAGGCGGGCGGCGCCGGATCAGCCCCTCCTGGGCGGTGGTCGCCACCAGGGTCCCGTCGCAATGATAGACGGCCCCAAGATTCATGCCCCGGGCGCCGGAACTGGAGGGGCTGCGTTGGGCATAGAGATGCCAGTCATTGAAGCGCGAGGGCCTGTGGAACCAGATGACATGGTCGAGGCTGGCGCTCTGCAGGCCAGGCGTCTGCCAGGTCCAGCCGTGCGGCCGCATCGACGTGGAGAGGAACGACATGTCCGAGGCGTAGGCGATGACCGCCTGGTTGAGCACCGGGTCCTCGCCCAGATCCTCCACCGCGCGCATCCAGATGTTCTGGGTCGAGGATGAAGCCCCCGGCGCGCCCCAGTCCTTCTCGACCGGCTTGATCTCGATCGGCCGCGACCCGTCGCCCTGTCGCGGATCGCCCAGAAGGACATCGGGTGTCGGCAGATCAGGCATGGGGTCCTGGTGCTCGGCCCCGGGCTCGGCGTCCTGGAACGACGCGGCGAGGTTGAAGATCTGCTCGCCATGCTGAATCGCCGTGACCCGGCGGGTCGTGAAGCTGCGCCCGTCCCGGGCGCGGTCGACCTCGTAGAGAATCGGTACGGCCGGGTCGCCGGGCCGGATGAAATAACAGTGCAGAGAGTGGCATAGCCGCGTCTCCACCGTGCGATAGGCGGCCAGCAGGGCCTGGGCGATCACCAGGCCGCCGAAAATGCGCGGACCCTGGCCCTGGGGCGCGCGACCCCGGAACAGGTTCACCTCGATCGGTTCGAGGCTCAGCATCTCGATCAGACTCTCGGCCATGGGTCCTCGCGCAGCGTCAGGCGGCGGGTCCTATCGGGCGGCGCCCGTTCGGGCAAGTTTGGGCGCCCGGGGCGTGCACGCCAGCCCCAATCCTGGCTCAAGGCTGCGTGGCGATGCAAAGCTCTTTAAGGAATACGGGACCCGCATGCCACAAAAGAGGTCTCTCATGCTCCCCAGTCCACGCCTTCGCCGAGGACTCTGGCGAACCGGACTGAGTGCGCTCCTGGCCAGCCTGGCGGTTGGCGCCGCGAGCCTTGCCGCCGCCGCGCCCGCCCTTTGGAAAGTGCAGGGTCCGCACGCCACGGTCTGGCTGTTCGGCACAACGCACATTCTCAGGCCAGACATGACCTGGCGCGATCCGGCGCTCGACGCCGCGTTCAAGGCCTCCGACGCCCTCTATCTCGAAGTGCCCGACATCGACGATCAGGCCGAAATCCTCAAGGTCATCGAAACCTATGGGGTGGACCCGCGCCATCCGCTCTCCACCAAGCTGAATGCCGCTCAGATGGCGGCCCTGAACAAGGTGCTGGCCGCCTACGGCGCCTCCGAGGCGCAGTTCAACGGCTTCAGACCCTGGCTGGCGGCGACGGTGGTCGAGGCCCTGCCGCTGATCAAGGCGGGGTTCGATCCCAAGTCCGGGGTCGAGATGACGCTGATGAAGGATGCGCGCGCGGGCGGCAAGCCGATCAAGGGCTTTGAGACCGAGGAGGAGCAGGCGCGGTATTTCGCCGATCTGCCGCCCCAGGATGAGATCGATTTTCTGATGTCCAGCGTGTCGGACGCCGACAAGGGCCTCGATGACGTCAACCGCCTGGTCGCCGACTGGCTGGCCGGCGATGTCGCGGGCATCAACACGCTGGTCAACGAAGACATCAAGGCGCAATCGCCCGAGCTCTACCGCATCCTGATCGTCGAGCGGAATCAACGCTTCGCCAAGGACATTGCCGCCCTGGCCCAGGGCTCGGGAACCTATTTTGTCGCCCTGGGGGCCGGACACTTTGCCGGGCCCGACAGCGTGCAGGCCGACCTCTCCAAGCTTGGCCTCGCCGCCACGCGGCAATAGGGCGCGGATGCGAGATCAGACCCAGTCCAGGGTCCGCTGAACGGCCTTGCGCCACTGGGCGTAGGCGCCTTCGCGCGCCGACGCGCTGACCTTCGGCCGCCACTCCTGATCCGCCCGCCACTGGGCCGCCAGGGCCCCAAGGTCCGGCCACACCCCCACGGCCAGACCCGCCGCATAGGCGGCGCCCAGCGAGGTGGTCTCGGTGATCTTCGGCCGCACCACGGGCGCGCCCAGGGCGTCGGCCTGGATCTGCATCAGGAGGGTATTGGCGGTCATGCCGCCATCGGCCTTCAGGCTGGTCAGGGGCTGGCCGAGGTCCGCCGCCATGGCGTCGGTCACTTCACGCACCTGCCAGGCGGTGGACTCCAGGGCCGCGCGGGCGATGTGCGCCCGGGTGACGAAGGCCGTCAGACCCACCAGGGCCCCGCGGGCGTCCGGCCGCCAGTGCGGTGCGAACAGGCCGGAAAAGGCCGGAACCAGCCAGCAGCCGCCATTGTCCGGAACGCTGGCCGCCAGGGCCTCGATCTCCGAGGCCGCGCCGATGAAGCCCAGATTGTCGCGCAGCCACTGCACCAGGGCCCCGGCCACGGCCACGGACCCCTCCAGGGCATAGACCGGCGCCTGCGCGCCGATCTTGTAGGCAACCGTGGTGAGAAGGCCGTGCTGAGAGGGGGCGGGTCTGGTCCCGCTGTTCACCAGCAGAAAGGCGCCCGTGCCATAGGTGCATTTGCCCTCTCCCGGCGCAAAACAGGCCTGGCCGAACAGGGCGGCCTGCTGGTCGCCCATGGCCCCGGCGATCGGGACACCGGAGAGCACGCCGCGCCCCTCGCCATAGACCTCAGAGCTTGAGACGATGCGCGGAAGCATGGCGCGCGGCACGCCGATGGCGCCCAGCAACTCCTCGTCCCAGTCGAGGGTCTCCAGATTCATCAGCATGCTGCGGCTGGCGTTGGTCACATCCGTGACGTGGACGCCGGTGAGGTTCCAGATCAGCCAGGTCTCGATGGTGCCAAAAAGCAGATCGCCGCGCGCCGCCGCCGTCCGGGCGCCCTCCACGTGATCGAGCAGCCAGCGCGCCTTGGGCCCGGAAAAGTAAGTCGCCAGGGGCAGACCGCAGCGGGCGCGGAAGCGGTCCTGGCCTTCGTCCCGGCCGAGCTCGGCCACGAGATCCGCCGTGCGCGTGTCCTGCCAGACCACGGCCGGGGCGATGGGCTTGCCCGTCCGGCGATCCCAGATGACGGTGGTCTCACGCTGGTTGGTCACCCCCACGGCCGCCAGATCCCGCGCCTCAAGCCCGGCCCGGCTCAGAGCCTCCGCGGTCACCGTCTGGACATGCCCCCAGATCTCCAGGGCGTCGTGCTCGACCCAGCCGGGCCGGGGATGGATCTGCCGGTGGGGCGTCTGGGCCATGGCGAGAAGATCACCCGCGCCATCGAACACCAGGCAACGCGAGGATGTCGTGCCCTGATCGATCGCCGCGACATAGGGTCCGGCCATGGGTCCTCCCGGTCTTGCCGACATCTAAGGCGTCGTGCGTTTCGTTCCCGCTCCTAACCGCTCTGTCGCGCGGCGTCGATCAGGCGCATGCGCCCGACGCCGGCCTCAGGACGACGCCAGGTCCGCCGCCATGCGATCGGCGATGGCTTCCAGAAGGCGGGACAGGGCCTGGGCGTCGGCGTCCGCCCCGTGTCCGCGCGCCGGAACCTCGATCCGGGCGGTGCGGATGATGATCGCCCCGCCATGGGGCGGCGTGCGGGCCCAGCTGACCTCGGCTTCGGCGGCGCCGCCCTCCAGGTGAAGGCTGAGGATGTCGAGCCGCAGGAGCGACGCGTCGGGCGGGGTCGGGGCGGCGGACTCCACCAGCCGGCCAGGCGGAAGGCGCGTCAGAAGGTCTGCGGCCAAGGTCGCCTGGATCATTTCGGGAAGGGGCGCGGCCCACTGCGCGAACGGGTAGGTCTTCAAGGGGCCCCGGTCCGGCGTTTCGGTGATCTCCGGGCGATCGAACTGCGGCGGAAGATTGACCCCGCGAAGCTGCAGACGCGCGCCCACCGACGCCGCGGGCGCGGCGGCCGTCACGCCTGGGTAGGCCTTGAGCGCATAGAGATGCGTGGCCGGGCTTGAGACGCAGCCCGCGAGGCCAAATCCCACGGCGAGGCTCAGACCAGGGCCCAGGATGCCGGCGAGGCCGAGAACGGGCGCACGGGTCATGGATGCTTGCCTTGGATCAGGACTTCAGGGTGACGCTGCAGCTCATCGGCCAGGGCCCGGAGCGAACGGGCGGCGTTGCTCACCTCACGCAGGGCGTCAGGCAGATTGGCGTCCGGACTGGCGCCCTGACCGCTCACCATCTGATTGGCGGAAGTCGCCAACTGGTCCAGCTGATCGGCGGCGTGGCGGAGATCCGCCGCCAGAGGCCCCACCTGCGGGCGAACCGCCTGCACCAGCTTGTCGGTCTCGCCCAGGGTGTCGTCGAGCCGCGCGACGCTTTCGTCGATCTTGCCGGAATTGAGCAGGCGAGCGAGCCGGGCGGTGATCTGGCGCGTATTTTCGCCGATCTCCTGCAGGGGGACAGCGTCGAGATGGTCCAGAAGCAGCGTGGTCTTGTCGCCGAGTTCGGTGAGATCGGGCATGGCGCGGCTGGGCACCAGGGGATAGGGCCCCTCGCGATCAAGCCGGGCCGGACCAAGTCCGGTGGCGTCGAGCGCGATATAGGAGGCGCCGACCAGAGGCGGATTCTGCTCCAGCTCGGCGCGATAGCCCCGGGCCAGAAGCCCGGCCATCGCCCGGTCCATGACCGCCCGGTCGCCCAGACGGTCAGCCGGAACGCCCTTGAGATGCACGCGCAGCGGCTCGATGGCGAAGGTCACCGGCATGTCGAGCTTGCCCGTCTCAGGATCCAGGGACATGCCCACCTCTGTCACCTCGCCCACCTGGATTCCGCCCAGAGTCACGGGCGCGCCCTTGGCCAGGCTGCCGGCCGAGGCGGTGAAGCGCGCGCGATAGAGCACCTTGGGTCCGACCCCATCGCCCAGGGCGTGGGTCTGGTCGAGATAGAGGGCAAAGACCGAATCCGGCGCACTCGCCGCCTGATCGCGGAACGGCTCGGGGGTCTCGAAGGTCACAGCCCCCAGCGCCGCCGAAGGATCGAACTGGGCCCCGATATCGGCCCCCGAGAAGGAGATGCGAAGCGGCGCCACGGTCCAGAATAGGGACCCCGGCCGCACTAGGGCGTCATAGGGCGCCCGCACAAAGGCCCGGGCCCGCAGGGCCGGTCCAGGGGCAAGGTCGACCCGGGTGATCTTGCCCACCTCGATGCCGCGATACAGCACGTTCGACCCGGCCCGGATGGCGCCGATATTGTCGGTCTGCAGCCAGTACCAGGTCCCTTTCTCGTCCGGCATGACCATGGGACGCGCATCCAGTCCGCGGAAGCGGAGGGTGGGGGCGGCGCCGGGCCCTCCGGCGGCCATATCGATGGTCACCCCGGCGACGGCGGCGCGGAGGGAGGCCAGGTCGGCGAAATCGACATTGGCGCCTTCAAGCCAGAAGGCGGCGCTCGTGGTCAGAGCCGGCTTGACCCGGCGGTCGAGGCGCACCGTGACATCGACGCTGTGGCCGTCGCGGTCGAGGACGATACGGCTCACATGGCCGACCTGCAGACCACGATAGATGACCTTGGTGTCGCCGGGCATGGCGCCGGCGGCGTCGTGGAAGACGATGGTCGCCTCGATGCCTGGATTGGCGAGAGCGCGGAGCCCGAGATAGGCGACCACCAGAAACGCCGCCAGGGGCACGGCCCAGACGAGGCCGGCCCGCCGGCCCAGCACCACCCGCGCCCGGCGCGGCAAAAGACCGCTCACGCCTTGGTCTCCCGGACCCGGCCGGCGGCGTCCCACATCCGCCGAGGGTCGAACAGGCGGGCGGCCAGCATGGTCGTCACCACCACCGCGGTGAAGGCCGTCGCGGCGGGCTCGGCGCGGCCATAGATGAAATCATTGTATTGCATCACCGGGACAAAGGCGCCGATCACAAAGGGGTCGATCATCGACCAGCGGCCGATCTCGTCAATCGCCGTGTACAGGCGCGACCGGGACTTGAGCGCGAATCGCGAGCGCGTCAGGACCGAAACCGTGCACCAGCCCAACCCCAGAAGCTTGCCGCAGGGGATCAGAAAGCTTGCGGTGAAGACGATCAGGGCAAGCCCATCAAACCCCGCGGTCATCAGATCCTTCACGCCTTGCAGGATGGTGTAGCGCGTGGGCGTGAGTCCGATCGGCAAGGTCGCGATGGGATAGAGATTCGCCGGGATATAGAGCAGGAGGCCGGCCAGGCTGAGCGCGGCGGCGCGGCGCAGGGCCGCCGGGCGCCGCCGATGCAGATGTGCGCCGCAACGCACACACGCCGCGCCTGGCCGGGATGGGACCTGCACCTCGCCACAGGCGTCGCAGTCGAGGGCTCCGGGACCCAGGCGCCCGGGATCGGCGGCCGGAGCGATGGCCTCCCAGACCGCCGCCGGGTCGAGCGCCGCCCGTGCGAGCAGCATCAAAAGTCCCACCCCGGCCAGGGCGTAGCCTCCGGCCCCCAGGCCCACGCTGATCGTGGTCGCAAGGCGACTGTAGGCGATCATGAGGGCGACCAGGAACACATCGACCATGGCCCAGGGCCCCAAAGCCTGCGCCAGCCGAAAGGCGGGGCCCAGCCAGGCCGGGGCGGAACGCCGCGGGCTGCGCCCTGGCGCGAGCCGGGCGAGGCGCAGACGCCCCAGGACAGCGGTCAGAAGACCCAGACGCACGATCGGAAAGACCACCAGGAAGAGACCCAGGGCCAGGCCGAGCCAGGGCTGGCGGTCACGCCACATGACGCCCGTCAGGCCGATCAGGCGGCTGACCCGCGTGGCGCCCAGGGCCGTGGTGCTCAACAGGGGCATCAGGCAGGCCGGGGCCATAAGAATCAGCGCGGCGGCGTTCAGCGCCAGGCCCGCCTCGACGCCCCGGGCGCCAGAACGCTCCAGGGCCCGATCACAACGCGGGCAGATCAGAGTGGCGGCGGGCGCGGGATGGCGGGGGACCAGACTGATCTCGCCGCAGTCCGGACAGCCCCGGGCGATCTCGCCGCCCGCCCAGCCGCGCGTGGTCGTGTCGAGGGCCAGATCCGTCATGGGAGCCGCGCCTCGCCCACGCCTTATGCGGCGCCTGGAGCGGCCAGAACCACACCCATCAGGATGGCGGCGTAATGCGCCGCCGCGGCCGCCAGGACGAACCCGTGCCAGATGGCGCGACGAAAGGGCAGGGTCCGCTTCAGATAGACGATCACCCCGGCCGAATAGACGAGGCCCCCGGCCAGCAGAAGGGCCAGGGCCGCCAGGGAGACGGTGGCGTAGAGCGGCTTGAACGCGAACAGGGCGATCCAGCCCAGGGCCAGATAGAGGCCGATCCAGAGCTTCCGATCCAGCCCCGGGGCGAGCAGCTTGCCCACCGCGGCGATCAGGGCCAGGGTCCAGACGGCGCCGGTCATTCCGACGGCCCACAGACCGTGCAGGCGAAGGGCCGTGAACGGGGTGTATGACCCGGCGATCATGATGAAGATGGCGGCGTGATCCAGACGCCGTAGCCAGGGGCGCACGCGCTCACTGGAAAAATTATAGGCCGCCGAGCAGCCGAACATCAGCACCAGGGAGGCGGCGTAGATCCCCAGGGCGACGGCCATGCCGGGCCGGTCCTCGCCAAAGGCCAGACCCAGCAGGAGGCCCCCGCCCAGCGCCGCGCCCACCAGACCGATCGCATGCACCACGCCGTCCGCCGTCCGCTCGACGGCGCGCGGATAATGGGGCTGCGGCGGCATCAGGGCGCCAAGCTTGGCGAGCACGGGTCTGTCTCTCTCGAGAGCGGCGTTGAGGGACGCGACCCTACGCCGAGGCATGCGGCGAGACCATGGCCGTGACGCCCGGGCAGGCCGCGCTCTGGCCAGGGCGGGCCGAGTCGTGATGCTTTGTCAGGCATGACCGCCCGATCCCGGCGCACCGCCTATGAATTCTTCGCCGGCGGCGGCATGGCGCGGATCGGCCTTGGGCCAGGCTGGACCTGCCTCCTGGCCAATGACATCGATCCCAAGAAGGCGGCCGCCTATCGCGCCAATTTCGGCGACGCTGACCTGATCGAGGGCGACATCGCCGCCCTGACGACGGCCGATCTGCCGGGCGCCGCCGACCTCGCCTGGGCCTCGTTTCCCTGCCAGGACCTGTCCCTGGCGGGTCTGGGCGGGGGGCTCGCGGGCGCGCGCTCCGGCACGGTATTCGGCTTCTGGCGGCTGATCCGGGACCTCATGGAGGATCGACGGGCGCCGCGCCTGATTGCGCTCGAAAATGTCTGCGGCGCCCTGACCTCACATGGCGGAGCTGATTTCGCGCGGCTGATCGAGGCCTTTGCCGAGACCGGATACGCCGTCGGGGCGCTGGTGATCGACGCCAGCCGCTTCACCCCGCAGTCGCGGCCTCGCCTCTTCCTGGTCGGCCTGCGGGACGACGCGCCGCGCCCGGCCGATCTCCTGGCCGACGCCCCGGAGGGACCGTTCCACACCCGGCCCCTGATCCGCGCCGTGCACGGCCTGCCCAAGGCCTTGCGCGAGGCCCATCTCTGGTGGCGTCTCGCCCCTCCGCCGGGCCGGGGGCTGGCGCTCAGCGACATTCTCGACACGGACGAAGCCGCCCTGGCGCGGGCGCGACTTGGCCCAGCGCGGACCTCACGCCTGATCGGACAGATGTCGCCGATCCAGCGGGCCCGCCTGGCGGCGATCCAGGCGCAAGGGGTGCGCACGGTCGGCGCGGTCTTCAGGCGCACGCGGCGGGGCGGCGACGGCGAGCGGCTGCAGCGGGCCGAGGCGCGTTTCGACGGACTGGCCGGCTGCCTGCGCACGCCCGGCGGAGGATCCAGCCGCCAGCTCCTGCTCGAGGTCGAAGGCCCACGCCTGGAGGCGCGCCGCCTCACGCCCCGGGAGACCGCGCGGCTGATGGGCCTGCCCGATTCTTACCGCCTGCCCGCGCGCGAGGGCGAGGCCTTGCATGTCACCGGCGACGGCGTCGCCGCCCCGGTGGTGGCGCATCTGGCGAGGCGTTTGTTCGAACCGCTGTTGCGGGCGGCCGATGCGGTGGCCCCGGCGCGGCCAGCCGCCGCGCAAGACGCCTGACCCAGGTCGCCTCGCATCCGGCGCCTGGTCAAACGACCCCGATCCGCCCGCAGGCGGCTTGCGCAGCCGGCCAGGACTTGATCGTATGCCCCCAAGGCGCGCGCCCGCACGCACGAACGACGCCCGCCATCGTCAGGGAGAACGCCATGAGCGACGGCAGCGTCGACTTTGGACAGGAGGTGCGGGCGCACGTCCGCGCCCAGCCTCTCGAAGCCCTCAACCCGGCCCAGCCAGAGCTGTTTGCGCGCGACGCGTTCTGGCCGATCTTCGAGCGGCTGAGGGACGAGGACCCGATCCATTTCTCGCCGGAGAGCGCGGATTACAGCGCCTTCTGGTCGGTGACCCGGTACGACGACATCATGGCCGTGGACACCAATCATCACGTGTTCTCTTCGGCCGACGGGATCACCCTCCCAAGCAAGGAACAGGACGCCGACACCGCCAAGCGGCCGGTGCGCCAGAGCTTCATCAGCATGGATCCCCCGCGGCACGACGTGCAACGCAAGACGGTCAGCCCGGTGGTGGCGCCGGCCAATCTGCAACGCATGGAGCCGATCATCCGTGAGCGCGCCGGGGCGATCCTCGACGCCCTGCCGGTGGGCGAGGCGTTCGACTGGGTCGATCTGGTCTCCAAGGAGCTCACGGCCATGACCCTGGCCACCCTGTTCGACTTCCCCTTCGAGGAGCGGCGCAAGCTGACCTACTGGTCGGACGTGATGACCAACGCGCCAGGACACGGGCCGGTGACGAGCTGGGATCAGAAGAGGGCCGAACTCGACATCTGTTTCGCCGCCTTTGATGACCTGTGGCGGGAGCGGGCGGCGGCGGCGCCGCGATTTGATCTCGTCTCCATGCTCGCCCACGGCGAGGCCACGCGCGACATGGACATCCACGAATATCACGGCAATCTCGGCCTGCTGATCATCGGCGGCAACGACACGACCCGCAACACGATCTCCAGCTCGATCTACGCCCTGAACCGCTTTGGCGATCAGTATGAGCGGCTCCGTCGGGACCCGTCCCTGATCCCGTCCATGGTCAGTGAGACGATCCGTTGGCAGACGCCGCTTGCGCACATGCGCCGCACCGCCTTGCGCGACGTGGAGCTGGGCGGAAAGACGATCCGCGAGGGCGACCGGGTGGTCATGTGGTACGTCTCGGGCAATCGCGATGAACGGGTGATCCCGGATCCCGAGGCCTACGACATCTGCCGGGCGCGTCCGCGCCAGCATCTGTCCTTCGGCTTTGGCGTCCATCGCTGCGTCGGCAACCGCCTGGCGGAGCTGCAACTCACCCTGATCTGGGAGGAGATCCTGAGGCGCTTCCCGGTGATTGAGGTGCTGGAGGAGCCCCAGCGCACGCACTCGATCTTCGTCAAGGGCTATGAGCGGCTGATGGTGCGAATTCCGCACCGTTTGGCCCCCTGAGCCGCGCCCAGTGAGCCGCGCCGCATGAGCTGGGGCCCGTGAGCTGGGGCCCGTGAGCGCCGCGCGGCGGCGCGTCGTCCTCTCCTGGAGCGGGGGCAAGGACAGCGCCCTGGCGCTTGCCGCCCTCCGCGCCGATCCCGGGATCGAGATCGTCGCCCTGGCGACGACCCTGACGGCCGACCATCACCGGATCAGCATGCACGGGGTGCGCCGGGAGCTGGTGGAGGCTCAGGCGGACCGCCTTGGACTTCCGCTCTGGCCCGCCCTGATCCCGGCGAAGGCGTCCAACGCCGCCTACGAGGCGGCCATGGGCGCGCTGTTTGACCGCGCCCGCGCGGAAGGAGTCGAGGCGATCGCCTTTGGCGATTTGTTCCTGGCCGACATCCGCGCCTATCGCGACCGGCTCGTGACCCGGCACGGCCTTGGCGCCCTCTATCCGGTCTGGGAGCGGGATACCGAGGCCGTCTATGCGCGCTTCCTGCGCCTCGGCTTCAAGGCGGTGATCGTCTGCGTGGATCCGGCCCGGCTCGACCCGGCCTTTCTGGGACGCACGCTCGATGGCGCCCTTCGCGCCGATTTGCCGGCGACGGTCGATCCCTGCGGCGAGAACGGCGAATTCCACAGCTTCGTGCAAGACGGTCCAGGATTCGCGCGCCCCGTGGGCATCCGCCTGGGCGACGTGGTATGCCGGGACGGTTTCTGGTTTCGCGATCTGACGCTGGAGTCTTAAAGAGCTTCAGTGATGGACGGCGTAGGCCGTCCGGATCGTGTCCGCGAGGGAGACAAGCATGTTCAAGCCGCGCGCCCTGACCTTGGCGAGCCTGATCCTGGCCGCCGCTGCGTCGCGCCTGATTCCGCATCCCTGGAATCTGACCTCGGTGGCGGCCCTGGCCCTGTTCGGAGGCGCCACCTTCGAGGATCGCCGCCTGGCCTTCCTGGCGCCGCTTGCGGCCCTGGCCCTCAGCGACCTCGTGCTTGGTTTCTATCCCGGCATGGCGTTCGTCTATGCGAGCTTCCTTGTGGTGGCCGCGCTGGGCCTGTGGCTGCGCGGGCGCCGCGCGCCGGGGCCGATTCTGGCGGCCAGCCTCGCGGGCTCGCTGCTGTTCTTCGTCCTCACCAATTTTGGCGTCTGGGCCGAGGGGCTCCTCTATCCGCGCACCCTGGCGGGCCTCGCCGCCTGCTACGCCGCCGCCCTGCCCTTCCTGCGTCAGACCTTGGAGGGGGACCTGCTCTACACGGTCCTGCTGTTCGGCGGCTTCGCGCTGCTGGAGCGTCGCTTCCCGGTCCTGCGCCCGGCCGCCGCGCTGCCCCAACCTGCCTGAGCCGCGGGGACGGCCGTGGCGATCCCCGCCCAGCGCCTTGTCTCTCTGCTTCCGGCGGCCACCGAGATGGCCTTTGCGCTCGGGCTCGGGGACCGCGTCCTGGCGGTCAGCCATGAGTGCGACTATCCCAACGCCGTCCGGTCCCTGCCCCGCCTGACCCGTCCGACGCTCGATCTTGAGGGGCTTGGCCAGGCGCAGATCGATGAGGCCGTCAGCGCTCAACTGGCGTCCGGCTCCAGCCTCTACGCCATCGACGAAGCCCTGCTGCGACGCCTCGGCCCGGACCTGATCCTGACCCAGAACCTGTGCGCGGTCTGCGCGCCTTCGAACCTGGAGCTGGAGCCCCTCGCCACGCGACTGGACCCGGTCCCGCGCATCCTCTGGCTGAGCCCCAGCTCCATCCAAGACATCTTCGACAATCTGCGCGCCGTGGCCGAGGCGACGGACCGTGAGGCCCAGGCGGAGACCCTGATCGCAGGGATGCAAGGCAAGATCGCGGATATCGCCGCGCGGCTCGCCGGCGCGCCGCGGCGCCGGGTGGTCTTCCTCGAATGGGTCGATCCGGTCTATGGCGCCGGGCACTGGGTTCCAGAAATGGTCCGCCTGGCCGGAGGCGAGGACCCCTTGGGCCGGCCGGGACGCGATTCGGTGCGCATCGCCTGGGACGCCGTGCTTGAGGCGGCGCCCGAGGTCCTGATCGTCTCTCCCTGCGGCCTTGATCTGGAGCGCGCCAAGATCGAAGCGGCGGCGCTTGCCGCGCGCCCGGGCTGGAGCCGCCTTCCCGCCGTGCGCCAGGGCCTCGTCTTCGCCGTCGACGCGAACGCCTATTTCGCCCGCCCCGGCCCGCGCGTCGTGGAGGGCGTCGCGCTCCTGGCCCATCTGTTGCATCCCGATCGCGTCGCCTGGACCGGACCGGATGACGCCTTCGCTCCCCTGGCGTCGGCGCTCCATGCTTGATCGGCGCGCCCTGATCGGAAGCCTGGCCGTGGGCGGCTTCGCCTTAGCCGCGCGCGCCCAGCCGGCCCCCGACCCCCGCGGCCCGGGGGCGCCCGTTCCAACGGCCCCGACCCCGCCGCTTCCATCTTCGTCCGCTGCATCCAAATCCATCCCACCCGCCCCGGACGCGCCGGCGCTGATTGCCCTGGCCCAGGCGCAATTCGCACGGCTGGATCGGCGGATCCTCCGACACGACAGGCTGGCCGTGGTGGACTTCGGACAACCCTCCTGGGTCCCGCGCCTGCATCTGATCGACCTGGAAGCGGGGCGACTCGACACGCGTCTCGTGGCCCATGGCTGCGGCTCGGACCCCGACTTCACGGGCTGGCTGCAGGGCTTCTCGAATGCCTGGGGCTCACAGGCCAGCTCCGAGGGCGCCTATCGTACGGCCGCGCCCTATCATGGGGCGCACGGGCTCTCCCTGCGCCTCGATGGTCTCGACCCCACCAACGACAATGCCCGACGCCGCGACGTGGTGATCCATACCGCCGATTATGTGAGCCCGCAGGTGGTGCGGGACGCGGGCAAGCTTGGCTGGAGCGAGGGTTGCTTCGCCATCGACTCCGCGGACCGGGCGCGCGTCCTGGCGCATCTGGGGTCGGGCCGGCTTCTGTTCGCCGCGCGCCTCGGCGCGCCGGCCGCTGCGCCCGCCCCGCCCCTCACCCAGCGGTCCGAATCGGCTGTCGGCTGAGCCCCGTCGACGGCGCGTGCGCGCGCGATTATGGAGGGGACGTGCGTAAACACCTCGCCTCTCTCGATGGGCTGAGGGGCGTGGCGGCGCTCGCCGTGGCCCTCAAGCATTTCCAGAACCTCAGCCGCATCAACCTGCACCTGCAGCAGGCGGCTGTGGCCGTGGACCTGTTCTTCGTGCTGAGCGGCTTTGTCATCGCCCAGGCCTATGAACAGCGCCTGACCAATGGTCTTGGCTGGGGCGCCTATATGCGCCTTCGCCTCGCCCGGCTCTATCCCGCGATCTTCGGCGGACTGGTGATCGCCCTGATCCTGCGCTTCGCCTTTGGCGGGCCCTATGTCTGGAGCTTCACCTTCCAGTTCGCCCTGCTGCCGGTCCTGGTCGGCCCCATGCTCTATGGCGGCGACATCTTCCCGCTGGACGGACCCCAATGGTCCCTGTTCTGGGAGCTGGTGGTCAACGGACTCCACGCGGCGGTGTATCGCTGGCTCAGTCCCGGTCGCCTTGTCCTGATCATGGCCGCGGCGGCGGTTGGGCTGGCCCTCGCCGCCTGGGCCTGGGGCTGGCTCGATGTCGGCTGGACGCGACGGACCTTCTGGTGCGGTCTGCCGCGGGTCATTTACGGCTTCAGCGCCGGGGTTCTGATCTATCGTCTGCGCGCCCGAGGCTGGGCGGCGCCCAAGGTCCCCTATCCGCTGATCCTTCTGATCCTCGCCGCCTGCATGGTGCGATGGGTTCCGTCCATACGCCTCTACTGGGCGCGCGACCTGTTGCTGGTGACGGTGATCCTGCCCACGATCGTCGCCTTCGCCGTGAGCGCCGAGGCCAAGGGGCGCTGGGTCAAGCCGGTGCTCTGGCTGGGAACGATTTCTTACCCGCTCTACACCCTGCACGTGCCCCTGTTGCGCGGCTATCGCTGGCTCCTGATGGAGGCGCCGCCGATCACGGCCTGGGAGGGCAAGCTTGGCTGGTGTCTGGCCTTTGTCGGCGTGGTCGCCTTCGCCGGAGCGTTCGAGCGCTGGTACGACGCGCCGATCCGCGCCTGGCTCGCCCGGCGGCGAAGCCCTGGGCCAAAGTCCGATCTCGAGGCAGGTCCCGTCCCGGAGGATCCCGCGGCCCCCCAGGCTCAGGGGCTCTGAGGCCGCGCGGCGAGTTCCGCTTGGGATAATGACGCGCGGGGGGCTAAATGACTTTGGCTTCCAGAGGACCCGCTTGCATGGCCGATGATGCGCCCCGCCCCCCGATCCAGTCGATCCTGGAGCTCACCCCGCTCAACCCGGTCTTTCGCGATGACCCGCACGTCCTTCTGACGCCCCTGCGCGAACAGTTTCCGATGATCCGCGACGAGATGGGCGGCTCGTTCTTTCTGACCCGCTACGAGGATGTTCGGCGCATCGTCACCGATCTCTCGCTGTGGCGCGATCCGGCCAAGGCGGAACCGGCTGCCGTCATGACCCGCCGCCTGGTGGAGCAGGCCGAGCAAAATCCGCGTGAGGCGGAGGGTCGCAGCATCCTGTTCCTCGACGACCCCGACCACGCCCGAATCCGCACCCCGCTGGCCCAGGCCCTCTACAAGCGGGTCGCCAAGAGCCGTCCGGCCGTGGAGCGGGTCGTCGACCAGACCCTGGACCGTCTCGCCGATCGTCCGGGCTTTGATCTGATGTCGACCTTCTCCGTCGTGGTGCCGATCGATGTGATCGCCGCCATATTGGGCGTGGACGGCGAGCGCCTGCCCGAATTCCGCGACTGGTCCGAGGGCATCATCCAGAGCCTCAACCCCCTGCGCACACCTGAGCAGACCGCGCATCTGGAGCGGGCCAGCCTGGCGCTCAACGCCTACATGACCGATCTGATCGACGAGCGCCGCCGGTCGCCTCAGGACGACCTCGTGTCGGACATGGTGGCTCTGCAGTCGCAGGGCGCGCCCCTGACCGATGCGGAGATCCGCACCAATCTCAGCACGCTCCTGGTGGCCGGCAACCTCACGACCACCGATCTGATCGGCAATGGCGTGTGGCTTTTTCTGCACCATCCCGACCAGCTCGCCGCCCTGCGCGCCGATCCGACCCTGATCAATCAGGCGGTCGAGGAGATCCTGCGTTACGAACCGCCGGTGGACATCACCAGCCGCACGGCCAGCGCCGAGATGGAGGTGCGGGGCTGCCCCGTCCACCGAACCCAGGTGATGACCGTCTCCCTGCGAAGCGCGAATCGCGACCCGGCGATCTTCGAATCGGCCGACCGCTTCGACATCACGCGGAAGCGGGCCTCGCATGTGGCCTTTGGCGGCGGCGCCCATATCTGCGTCGGGGCGCCCCTGGCCCGACTGGAGGCCCAGGTGGCGCTTGGCAAGCTCCTGACCCGCTTCCCCAATCTGCGTCTGGCCGATCCCGACGCACCTCCCGCCTGGCGCCCCCTGCCCTTCTTCCGGGGGCTGGAGCGTCTCGATGTCCTGATCTGAGACGGCTCTTCGAAGGGCGGATCGCGGTGGGGGGCAACCGGATGCGGGCCAAGGCGGATCTGCCGTCCAAGATTTGCGCCGCCTGCGGCCGCCCCTTCGCCTGGCGCAAGAAATGGGCCCGCGACTGGGAGGCGGTGAAGACCTGCTCCGAGCGTTGCAAGGGTGACCTTCGTCGCGCCGGGCGCGGGGACAAGCCCGTCACGCCCACCGATGCCTGAGTCCCTGCCGACGATGATCCCGGCCTGGCGCCCCTCACGAGGCCCAGGCGTTCACGGCGTTCACGGCGTCCGCGTCACCCGCGCGAGGTCGGCCAGATAGCGGGCCACATATTGCTGCGTTCCCGGCTCCATCCCGGAAAAGGGGCCGGGTTCGTAGGCGCGCGACTTCACCCCGGCCTGGTTGCGCTCGATGATCGTCTTGTCCGCCTCGCTGGTCACCCGCCAGAGCCAGGACAGCGCCTCGACATCATAGTCTTCGCCCTCGCGTGCGGCGCCCGACGTCAGCCAGATGACCTCCATGCGGGTGCGCAGGGGCGCCAGGGGCTCGAAGCGATAGATCACCCCATGATCGGCATAGGCGAGGAAGGCGCTGAGATAGCCAAGCTCGGCGAACACGCAATGGCCCCAGAGCGCCGGGGACGGACCCATGGGCGGGGCAAGCGGAGCGCCCTCACGCGAGCCGGTGGCGCAGTCGGCGCTGAGCTGCGAGCGCATGACCCGCACCGTCTCCCGCTCCAGTCCGTCAATGCCCCAGTCCTCCAGATCGGCAAGGCCCGTCAGGGGGTCGGGGGCCCCGGTCAGGCCGCGCGCGCCGGGGCGGGCCAGAGCATGGAGCTGGGCGAATTCGGGATGGGCCGGGCCGCAGTGATAGCATTCGTGATAGTTCTCCATCACCAGCTTCCAGTTGGCCGCCACCTCATAGGCTTCGCGGTGCGCGATCTTCGCCTCACGCCAACCCAACCGCGCGGTCAGGGCCTCCAGGACGGGTCGCGCAAGGTCCAGGGACGGGGGTTCAAGAGACGCAAAGTCAGGGGTGAAGGTCACAAAGATCAGCCCGCCGATCTCGACCAAGGGCAGGGGTTTGAGGCCAAAGCCGGCGGGATCGAAGTCCTCCGGCATCTCCCGCGCCGCCTGCAGCGACCCATCAAGGCGGTAGGACCAGGCGTGATAGGGACAGGTGAAGAGCCGCGAAACGCCGCGCGAGGCGACGCAGACGCGCGAACCGCGATGGCGGCAGACATTGGCCAGGGCCCGCAGGGCCCCGTCCTCACCCCGGACGATGATCGCCTCCTCATCGCCAAACCGCGCCAGAATCCAGGAGCCCAGCCGGCCGACCTCGCTGACATGGCCGGCAAAGGTCCAGCGCCGCGACAGCAACGTCATGTCGGCGGCGAAGGTCGCCTCCGCCAGATAAGCCTCGCGCGGAAGGCTCCAGCCCTCGCGCACGGACGCCAACAACCCGGCCAGCGGGGACGCGCTCACGCCGGACTCGGCGCGGGCGCCCGGTCGAGGATGAAATCGTCCGGGTCCGGGGCCACGGTGGCGCGCCAATAGTCCACCAGAGGGAAGGGCCAGTTCTGGGACACGCGGCCGAGCGCGTTCTTGTACCAGCTCGAGACCTGCGGAGCGCCCCAGGCCATGCGGGCATTCTCCGCATCGACCTTGGCGTTGAAGGCGTCGTGCACCTCGCGTCGCACCTCCAGGCTTCGCGCGCCCGTCTCGGCCAACAACCTGAGGCAGCCCAGCACATAGCGGACCGAACACTCCGAGAAGAAGATGATCGAGCCGTTGACGACGATGTTCGTGTTGGGGCCGTAGAGCATGAACAGATTGGGAAAGCCGGGCGTGGTCATGCCCAGATAGGCCCGCGCATCACCGGCCCAGGCCTCGTGAAGCTCGACCCCGTCGCGTCCATAGATCTTCATCGGCGAAAGGAACGCGCTGGCCTGAAAGCCGGTGCCGAAGATCAGCACGTCGGCTTTGTGCACGGCGCCATCCGTGGTCTCTATGCCTTCGGGGCGGACGCGCGCGATGGGCGTGGTCACCAGATCGACATTGTCACGCTTGAGGGCCTCGACCCAGACGCCATTGTCCACCAGCCCGCGCTTGCCGCCCGGGGGATAGGCCGGGATCAGCTTCTCGGCCAATTCCGGATCATCCGGAAGCTGCGCGCGGACCGCCGCCGAGAGCATCTCGCGCAGCATGGCGTTGGCGGCGCCCACCGCGCCGTCCCCTCCGTTCCAGCTCGGATCGGCCTTCACCGCCTCGGTGAGGCCATCGGTCAGGCGCCAGAACAGGAAGAAGCGATACCAGCGACCATAGAAGGGCACGTGCTGGATCAGCCACTTTTTCCCCTCCGGCACATCGTCGTGATAGTTCGGCCCCGGGATCATCCAGGGCGGGGTGCGCTGGAAGACACTGAGATGGCCCACCTGAGGTGCGATCCTGGGCACGAACTGGAAGGCGCTGGCCCCGGTGCCGATCACCGCCACGTTGCGGCCGGCCAGGTCCACATCGCCGCGCCAGCGAGCGGAGTGGAAGCTGGGACCGGCAAAGCTCTCCAGCCCGGGGATGTCGGGATAACGCGGCCGGTTGAGCTGGCCCACGGCGGTGATCAGCGCCTGGCCCTCAAAGGTCTCCACGCCCGACGCGGTCCTCGCCTTCACCCGCCAGAGGCCCGCCGGGGCGTCGAAACGCGCCTCCTCCACCTCGACGCCAAAGCGAATGTGGCGGCGAAGGTCATGCTTGGCCGCGATGCGCCGGAAATAGTCCAGCAGCACCGGCTGGGTGGAATAGAACTGCGGAAAGTCGTGATTGGGCTCAAAGCTGTAGGAATACATATGATTGGGGTTGTCCACGCGACAGCCCGGATAGACATTTTCGAACCAGGTGCCCCCGACGTCGGCGTTCTTTTCAAGGATCGTGAAATCGACGCCGGCCTGCTTCAGGCGAATGGCGGTCAGAAGGCCGGACATTCCCGCCCCCACAACGATTACATGCAGACGCCGCGCCGCCGCCTTCAAGGCCGGGTCCGACCAGTCCGGCGCGCGGGGATCGTCGCCGTCCAGATGCAGCTCCTCCCGCAGGAAGGGGACGTAGTGGTCGGGGATGTCGGCGCCCGCGATGAAATTCATCATCTTGCGCACGGTCGCCTCGCTGGGCGGTTGGGGGAGGCCGGCGCCGTTGAGATAGGCGTTGATGGCGATGCGCGCCCGGTCGCGGATGATCTGCTGCACCTCCGGCGCGAGGCCCCCGTCGGAGGCGTCGCCCATCAGGGGATAGACCGGCCGCGTCTCGTCGTTGAGAAGGCCCGCATCGCCCGTGAGATGCACGGCGGCCATGAGCAGGGCCGGAATGTGCGCGGCGGCCAGGGCCTCCTCCGGTATGCTCTTTGGCGAGGTCATGGCGCTCTCCCTGATCGCTGACGCGCGAACACTAGCCGCCTTCCGCGAGGGCCGGGAAGGGGCGAAGACGCGGCGCCTCGCCTGCCGCTCAAGCGTCCCGCGTCCGGGGCCAACCTGGCCTCAAGCCAGGCCAATGCCGCGGGCGAGGCGCGTCTGACGGTTCACGCGAGCCGCGCCCCTCTCACGCCGAACGCCCGCGCCCTTCGATGGGCCAGATGTCCACCAAAGTGTCGCCCCGGACCACGTGATAGGCGTCGTAGAGATTGACCGTAGGGTCGCAGTGGGGCGGGGCGAAGCGGACCACGGCCCCCAGGGCGGGGGCGGCGGCAGCGGCGGGGGCCTGGATCAGGCCGTGCTCGTCGCCCATGAAGCGGTAGGTCGAGCCCTGCGGCGCGCCGTCCACGATCGGCGGGGGGCCATCCTCTGTGGAGAAGGCCTTGAGGCCGGCGTCCACGGTGGCGGCGCCGGCATGGTTGGCGCTGACCACGCGCGCCTCGACCATCAGGCTCTGGGCGAAGGGGGTCGCCTCGGCTTCAACCAGCTCGCAGTCGGCGTACTGACGGTCCATGAAAATATAGGAGCCGGCCTGGATCTCGGTCAGCACGCCCAGCTCCGCATCAATCTGGTGGCTGCCCGTGCCGCCGCCCGTGACAAGGGCTGGGG
>DAIDGR010000049.1 GCA_027452265.1 Caulobacteraceae bacterium | reverse complement strand
GCCTTCAGCCTGGCGCCGGGCGGGTCGGGGGGCAGGGGGATGAACTCGTCGTGGTCGAGGTCGGGCAGCTTCATGCGCCCGGCGCGCCAGTCGGCCTTGGCCTGTTCGATCCGCTCGGCCGAGGACGAGACGAAGTTCCAGGAGAGATAGCGGGGGCCCAGCGGCTCGCCGCCGAGCAGCATGATCTCCGCCTCGCCCACGGCGGTGAACACCGGGGATCCGGGCCCCAGAAGGGCCATCTGGCCGGCGCGCAGGGTCACACCCTCCACCTGCGCCTCACCGCGCACCATGAAGGCGGCGCGTTCGGGATAGTCGGCGGACAGCTGGGCGCGGGCCCCCGGCGCCAGGCGCCAATGGACGTAGAACAGCGGCGAATGGGTCTTCACCGCCGCCCGGGCGCCGAAGGCCTCGCCCGCCACCAGCCGCGCCCACAGGCCCTCGCCCTCATAGGTCGGAAGATCCTCCGGCCCGTGATGGGAAAAGCTCGGTTCGATCTCCTCGTCCGCCTCCGGAAGGGCGATCCAGGCCTGGAGGCCGTGCAGCGTCCCGCCATCCCGGCGCAGGGTCTCGAACCGCTCCGAGTGGGTGACGCCGCGCCCGGCGGTCATCCAGTTCACCTCGCCCGGCCGGATGGCGGCGTTGGACCCGACGCTGTCGCGATGGGTGATCTCGCCGTCGAACAGATAGGTCAGGGTGGAGAGGCCGATATGGGGATGCGGCCGCACGTCCAGGCTGCGATCAAACCCCGCCGCGAAGCGCTTGGGGCCCATATGGTCGAAGAAGACGAAGGGCCCCACATGGCGCCGTCCCGCCCGGGGCAGGACCCGTCCCACCGTGAAGCCGCCGCCGATGTCGTGCGGCTGGGCCTCGACGATCTCCAGGATCACGCCGCCCGCTCCTGCCGCGCGGCGCCGATGAACGGGCTGACCAGACCGAGCGGCGCGGCCGTCGAGTTCTTCACCGAGCGGATGACGATCCGGCTTTCGATGTTGGAGACCAGACCCAGGGCCAGCATCTTGTCGCGCAGGAAATCGTCGAAGGCGTGCATGTCGCGGGTGACGATGCGCAGTTCATAGTCCGCCGCCCCGGTGACCGTGGCGCACTGAACCACCTCGGGCCAGGCCAGGACGGCCTTTTCGAAGGTGTCGAGATTCTGCTTGGTGGGCAGGGACAGCTTGACCGTGCAATAGACCTCGAAGGTCAGGCCCAGTTTTTCCTTGTCCAGGATCGTGACCCGGCGTTGGATGACCCCCTCGTCCTCCAGGCGCTTGATGCGCCGCCAGCAGGGGCTGGAGCTGAGGCCCACGCGCTCGGCGATTTCGGCCACCGACAGGCTGGCGTCGTTCTGGATGAGGTCGAGAATCCGGGCGCCCACGGCGTCCAGGGGTTCAGACATGATTTGCCTCTTTCGGGGCCTGACGGGGCATCAATCTTCCAAGAATTCTCGCCGATACGGCAATATTCAGCAAGCGTTTCCTGCCGATCGCCCACATTGTTAGTTTTCTGCCCGATCGCCTGACGGGCTCGCCGCCTGCGGGAGACGCCCTTGCGCCACGCCGACGTCACGCTCGACGACAAGTACGCCCTGGAAGAGGGCCGGGTGTTCATCACCGGCATCCAGGCCCTGCTGCGCATCCTGATCGACCAGTCGCGGCGCGACGCGGCGGCGGGGTTGAATACGGCCGGCTTCGTCTCGGGCTATCGCGGCTCGCCGCTCGGCGGCCTCGACCAGCAGGCCGAGCGCGCCAAGGGGTTCCTCGCCCCGCGCAACATCCTCTTCAAGGAGGCGATCAACGAGGATCTCGGGGCCACGGCGGTCTGGGGCACGCAGCAGGTCAACCTGTTTCCCGGCGCGCGCCACGAGGGCGTGTTCGGCATGTGGTATGGCAAGGCGCCGGGCGTCGATCGCACGGGCGACGCCTTCCGCCACGCCAATTTCGCCGGGACCTGGGCCAAGGGCGGGGTGCTGGCCGTGGCCGGCGACGACCATGCCTGCAAATCCTCGACCCTGCCCTCGCAGTCGGAATACGCCTTCCAGGATCTGGAGATGCCGGTCCTCGCCCCGGCCGATGTGCAGGAAGTGCTGGATTACGGCCTTCTGGGCTATGCCCTGTCGCGCTTTTCCGGCCTCTGGGTGGGGCTGATCGCCCTGGCCGACACCATGGATTCAGGCGCCACCATCGAGGTCGGGCCGCGCCGGGGCGCCTTCGTCCTGCCGGAGATCGCCCTGCCGCCGGGCGGTCTGGGCATCCGGCTCAAGGACCAGCCCATGGACAAGGAGCGGCGCCTGCGCCTGCACCGGATTCCGGCGGCCCTCGCCTTCGCCCGCGCCAACGGGATCGACCGGACGGTCCTCGCCTCGCCCCGGGCGCGCCTGGGCATCGCCGCCCACGGCCAGGCCTGGGCCGACGTGCTCGAAGCCCTCGCCGCCATGGGGCTGTCGCTCGATGACGCCGCCCGGCTCGGCGTCTCGCTCTACAAGGTGGGCATGCCCTGGCCGCTGGAGCCGACCGGCCTTCGCGCCTTCGCCTCGGGGCTTGAGACCCTGCTGGTGGTCGAGCACAAGCGCCCGCTGCTGGAGGCCCAGGCCCGCGCCGCCCTCTATGACCTGCCGGCCCACGCCCAGCCCCGGGTGATCGGCAAGGTCGACGAAAAGGGCCACCCCCTGCTCTCCCAGCTGGGCGCCGTCTCGGTGGCCGAGGTGGCCCTGGCCATCGCCGATCGCCTGCCGCCGGGCGAGCACATGGCCCGGGTGCACGCCTATCTCGACCGCGTCTCCGCCGCCGGCATGGCCGCGGTCACCCTGGCCTCGGACCAGACGCGCAAGCCCTTCTTCTGCTCGGGCTGCCCGCACAACACCTCCACCCGCCTGCCCGAAGGCTCCCGCGCCCTGGCCGGGATCGGCTGCCACTACATGGCCAGCTTCAACGATCCGCACACGGATCTGACCAGCCATATGGGCGGCGAGGGTCTGACCTGGTCGGGCGCCGCGCCCTTCACCGACGAACCGCACGTGTTCGTCAATCTGGGCGACGGCACCTACAACCACTCCGGCTCGCTGGCGATCCGCGGCTCCGTCGCCATGGGCGCGCACATCACCTACAAGCTCCTCTACAACGACGCCGTGGCCATGACCGGCGGGCAGCAGGCCGAGAGCGGCTTCACCGTGCCCCAGATCACCCGCCAGCTCGCGGCCGAGGGCGTGGCGCGCACCGTGGTCGTGGCCGACGACGTCAGCCGCTATGCCGGGGTGACCGACCTGGCGCCGGGCGTGGAGGTGCGGCCCCGGCGCGACCTGATCGCGGTGCAGGAGGCCCTGCGCGCCACCCCTGGCGTCACCGTTCTGATCTACGACCAGGTCTGCGCCACCGAGAAGCGCCGGCGCCGCAAGCGGGGCCGGATGGACGCCGCCCCGCGCCGCGTCTTCATCAACCCCCTGGTGTGCGAGGGCTGCGGCGACTGTTCGGCCGCCTCCAACTGCATCTCGGTGACCCCGCTCGACACCCCGTTTGGCCGCAAGCGCCAGATCGACCAGTCGACCTGCAACCAGGACTATTCCTGCGTCGACGGCTTCTGCCCCTCCTTCGTCACCCTGGAGGGCGCCCAGGGCGTCAAGGCGGAGGCCCGTCCGGCCCTGACCGCCGACGCCACGCCTCTGCCCGACATGGCGCCGTTCGAGACCACGCGGAACATCCTGCTCACCGGCGTGGGCGGCACCGGCGTCACCACCACGGCCTCGATCCTGGCCATGGCCGCCCATATCGACGGCCTGTCGGCGAGCGTGGTCGACATGACCGGTCTCGCCCAGAAGGGGGGGGCCGTGTTCAGCCATGTGCGCCTCGCCCCGCGCGAGGACCTGGCCCTGCGCGGACGCGTGCCCGCCGCCAGCGCCCATCTGGTGATCGCCTGCGACGCCCTGGTGGCCGCCAGCCCCGAGGCCCTGGCCCTCTACGCCAAGGACCGCACCGTGGCCCTGGCCAATCACGATGTTCTGCCCACGGCCGACTTCGTCTCGGATCGCGACGCGACCTTCGAGGCCGCGCCGCTGGAGCGCCGCCTCGCCGCCGCGTGCCTCGACTTCGCCGCCTGCCCGGCCGCCTCGATCGCCGAGAAAGAGCTGGGCGATACGGTCTTCGCCAACATGATCATGCTGGGCTTCGCCTGGCAGAAGGGACTGGTTCCCGTCTCCAGCCGGGCCCTCTACCGCGCCATCGTCCTGAACGGCGTGGCCAAGGAGGCCAATCTCCAGGCCTTCGAGCTGGGCCGCATCTTCGCCCACGACCCGGCCAGCCTGACCCGCGACGTCCCCGCCGCCGTCCCCACCCCCGAGACCGAGGAGCTCGACGCCCTGATCGCCCGGCGCGAGGCCGAGCTGACGGCCTATCAGGACGCCGCCTATGCCCGCCGCTACCGCCTCCGCATCGACGCCCTGCGCGCCGCCGAGACCCGGCTCGGGGCCGGCGAGGCCCTGACCCGCGCCGCCGCGCACCAGCTGTTCCGCCTGATGGCGATCAAGGACGAGTACGAGGTGGCCCGCCTCTATACCGACGGCCGCTTCGCCGCCGCGCTCGGCGCGACCTTCAAGGGCGGCAAGGCCAAGATCTGGCTCGCCCCGCCGCTCCTCGCCCCCAAG
>DAIDGR010000048.1 GCA_027452265.1 Caulobacteraceae bacterium | reverse complement strand
CCGCGGCCTGGATGTCTCGGAGGCGAGACGGCTGAAGGCGCTGGTGTCGGCGCTTGGGCCATCGGCGCCTGCGCGTGCTGATCCGGCGCGAAGGTCGTCCGCCAGGTCGCGGACCGCGGTGACCCCGCCATAGAGATCGCGGAGATCGCGACCCAGGATGCCCTCGGCAGCGGGTCGGCGAGAGGTCGTGCCCATGCCTCCGGTGCGGAAAGGGTCAAAATGGCTGGGCGTGAACCATCGGCGTCGTTTGAGTGTGAACGCTCCATCCTCGCTCGTCCCCAGGCCCACGCCCGGTAAGCGCGAAGATCCCAGCTTAAGGCGGTTCAGCTAGAAGGAGGCAGGTAAGGAGACGGGTTGCGACACGGCTTCCGGAACGGCGAATTACTACGGCGCGCCGTCGGTTGGGGTGTGTGTCTTTTGGTTGGTTGGCGAATTTGCGCCGACGCAGAAACGCCCGTTGCTGGCGCTTCCGGCCGAAAACGCAACGATATCAAAACTCAACGATATCAATGCACCGAGCGGCGGCCACCCCTCCTGTAGTCGCCGGAAGCCCCACCTTTCTTATGTTGCTTTAGTATGATAACTATATTCCGTGACGGAGCCGCGTGACCCGAACCTCGACGTGCTTCTCGACCTCGACGGGCAGGTTCTCGTGGTGGACCCGGAGGGCGGCCACTGGGTCCGGTTCGTGGTGACGCGGGTGCCGGTGTCGTCTGAGAAGCCGCACGGTATCGACTACTCGCTGACGCTGCACGGGCCGGAGGGCGAGCGGTTGGTTGGCTTTGATAACGCCCATCCTGTCGCGCGACAGAAGCGCGGTGAACCGCAGGACCATCGCCACCGGCTGCGAAGCATTCGGCCCTATGAGTACCGGGACGCGGCGACGTTGCTCGCCGATTTTTGGGAGACTGTGGACGCGGTATTGCGCGAGAGAGGAGTGGTCCCATGACGACGCTGAAGGTTGGCATCGCCAGCTACGACGAGATGAAGGCGCGGACCATGGCCATCGCGCGCGGCGAGCGTCGCGTGGCGGCCGACGAGCCCAAGGTCTGGTTCACCTCAACCGAGTCCTTTGCCAAGGTGCTCTCGGCCGGCAACCGCGAGCTGTTGCGCATCATCGTCGAAAAGGCGCCCGGATCACTCGACGAGCTGGCCCGGATCACGGGCAAGGCCAAGTCCAACCTGTCGCGGACGCTGCGCACCATGGAAGGCTATGGTCTAGTCCGCCTCGAACGCGGCGAACGCGGTCGTATCACGGCCAAGGTGATGCACGATCGCGTCGAGCTGGACCTGGCGCTCACGCTGTCGCGCAAGGCGAGCTGAATTCGCAGTTCTGTTCTGAAATGGCGGTGAGTGAGGGATTCGAACCCTCGTTACGGTCTCCCGTAAACACGCTTTCCAAGCGTGCGCCTTCAACCACTCGGCCAACTCACCCACATTGGGGTCGCCGCGACGGACGCTCTGAATGAGGGCGGGGCCGCGCGGGGAAGGGGGCCAATATCGCAGGACGCCGGGGGCCACAAGTCGCGCGCCTCGACCGCCTTGCGCCGGCGCGCCATGGCCAAACCTCGTGTCCGCCCCTATCTCTGGCGCCAGAGCCCTTTTCCCCCGGAGAGCCGCATGTCCCTGTTTGGCAAGCCCAAGTCCGTCCCCACGGCCGCCAGCGCCCTGCCGGGCCGCGATCAGCCCATCCCCACGGAGGAATTCTCCTTCATCAATGCCCGCCCCCTTGCCGGGCCCTATCCCGAGGGACTGGAGGTCGCCTATTTCGCCATGGGCTGCTTCTGGGGTGTGGAGCGGGTGTTCTGGAACACGCCAGGCGTCTGGGTCACGGCGGTGGGCTATATGGGCGGGATCACGCCCAATCCGACCTATCGCGAGGTGTGCAGCGGCATGACCGGCCACGCCGAGGCGGTGAAGGTGGTGTTCGACCCGCGCGAGGTGAGCTTCGCCGACCTCCTCAAGGTGTTCTGGGAGAACCACGATCCGACCCAGGGCATGCGTCAGGGCAACGATGTGGGGACCCAGTACCGCTCGGCGATCTACCCGGTGAACGCGGCCCAGGCGGCGGCGGCCGAGGCGTCGCGCGCGGCCTATCAGGGCGCCCTGTCCGCGGCGGGCCGGGGCGCGATCACCACCGAGATCGCCTCCGCCGGGCCCTTCTACTTCGCCGAGGATTATCACCAGCAGTATCTGGCCAAGAACCCCGAGGGCTATTGTGGGATCGGGGGCACCGGCGTGACCTGCCCGGTAGGCATTGGCGTGGAGGCCTGAGCGCGGCGGCCTGATATCCGGGCCATGACGCCAGAGGCGCCGGGCCATGACGCCAGAGGCGTTTGACGCGGCCTGCCGGGGCCTTCCCGCCTGCGAGCATGTGGTGCAGTGGGGTGGGGCCGATGTCTATAAGGTCGGCGGTCGCATCTTCGCTATTCTGGCCAGTGACCGGGGCGCCTCGATCAAGGTCAGTCCGATCGCCTTTGAGGTGCTGGTTGAATCGGGTCTCGCCCGGCCCGCGCCCTATCTCGCCCGGGCCGGCTGGGTGCGGTTCGATGACCTGGCCAAGGTGGACGGCGAGGAGATGGCCGGATGGGCCGCCCAGGCCCATGCCCTGGTTGCCCAGAAGCTGCCCCGCGCCCGGCGGCGGGAGCTGGGCCTTTTCTAATCCTCGACGATCAGGCTCCGCGCCTGAGTGTCGCGCATCATCAGCGCCGTGAGGAACCCGGCGGCCTGGATGGCGGCCAGATAGATGAAGAAGCCGCCTTCGAAGCCCCATTTGCGGAACGCCTCGGCGACCAGCTCGGCCGTGCCGCCGAACACCGCGTTGCCGAGCGCGTAGGGCAGGGCGACGCCCAGGGTGCGCACCTCGGCCGGGAACAGCTCGGACTTCACCACCGCGTTCACCGCCGTGTAGCCCGCCAGAAGGAACAGGGCGGCGCAGATCAGGGCGAGCGCCAGGGCGGGGGAGGACGCCCGCGCGATGCCGGTGAAGATCGGCCACGCCGCCAGGGCCCCCGCGCCAAAGGCCAGGGCCAGGATCCGCCGACGTCCGACAAGGTCGCCCACCCAGCCGAAGAATGGCTGCACCGCGAGAAACAGGATCAGAGCCACGGCGCTGAGATCGGCCGCCGTCGCCTTGCTGAAATGGGCCGTGTCGGTGAGGTATTTCTGCATGTAGGTCGTGTAGGCGTAGAAGCTCAGCGAGCCGGCCGAGGTCAGGACGAAAATGATCCCGGTCTCGCGCGGGAAGCGGGCGATAAGCGTGACGAGTCCCGATCGGGGCGTCCCGGCGGTCGGCCCCTGCGCCTTGATGTGGACGAAGGCGGCGCTCTCTTCGAGGTCGGTCTGCAGGCGCCAGACCACCAGGGCCAGGGCCGCGCCGATGACGAAGGCGATGCGCCAGCCAAAGGCCTGCAGGTCAGCCGGGCTGAGGGTGTGTTGCAGGACGATCAGCACGCCAAGGGCGATGATCTGTCCGCCGATCAGGGTCACGAACTGGAACGACGACCAGAAGCCGCGCCGGCGGCGACCGGCCATCTCCGACATATAGGTGGCGCTGACCCCGTATTCGCCGCCGATGCTGAGCCCCTGGACGAGGCGCGCCAGGGTCAGGATCAGGGGCGCCGCCGGGCCGATCACGGCGTAGCCGGGCAGCACCGCCACGGCCAGCGATCCGGCGCACATCAGGGCGACCGAGACGACCAGGGCGAGCTTTCGGCCGTGGCGATCGGCGAACACGCCGGTGATCCAGGCGCCGAGGGGGCGGGCGATGAAGCCGATGGCGAAAATGCCCGCCGCCTGCAGGCGCTGGTCGATCTCCGCGCCGGGCGGGAAGAACACCTTGGAGAAATAGATCGAGAAGCTGGCATAGGCGAACCAGTCGTACCATTCCACCAGATTGCCGGCCGCGCCGCCGAGGATGGCGGCCAACCTTCGGCGTGGGGGAAGGGTCGCCTCCGGGGTCAGGCTCGCCATGCGGTCTCCCGGTCGCTCGTGCGGCGGACATCGTCGGCTAAGAGGCCGGGCCGCGCCGCGCCGCGCAACCCTGTGTCCAGCGCGCGCAGCAGGGCCCCGGCCAGGGCCTCGGCGGTGATCTCGCCCGGAAGCATGCCCGACAGGGCCAGCATCAAGGGCCCGTGCAGGGCCGACCAGTACATGTGCGCGGTAAAGACGGCCGACGGGGTGGGCGAGGTCTCCGCATCCGGAGCCTCGTCCTCCATCTGCAGCATCATGGTGCGCCGCGAGCGCTCTCCGGCGCGGACGAGGTCGGGATACTCGGCGGCGTTGGGCTGATGAACGTCAAACATCAGCTTGTAGGCCTCGGGATTCTCCAGGGCGAAACGGATATAGGCGCGGGCCACGGCGCCCGGTCGAGCGGCCTTGGGACTCTCGCGATAGGCCTGCTCCAGGGTCTGCGCGTGCCGGTCGAAGGCCCGGGCGCGCACCGCGGCGAGGATCTCGTCCTTGTCCTTGAAATAGCGATAGGGGGTCATCGGACTGACCCCGACCGCGGCGGCCAGGTCGCGCATGGTCACCCCGCCGAGACCGCGCTCGGCGAACAGGGGCAGCGCCGCGGCGCAAAGCCGTTCGCGGAACTTCGCGATGTCCTCGTCGGTGAGGATCTTGGGCATGCTCGGCCGGTCCCGCGAAACGACAATCAGGCGACTTGAAGACTTGACGGGCTTTAGGCGGCGCCGCATTAATTTACAACGTAAGTTTATTTGGGCCTGTGTTCGAACGCCTCCGGAGGTCGCCATGGACGGATCGCTGCCGCCAAACCCCTATCTTTCAGGCAATTTCGCGCCGGTGGCCGATGAGTCCGACTTCAGGCTTGAGATCGTCGGCGACATGCCCCGGGACCTCGCCGGCGCCTTCTATCGCAACGGGCCCAACCCGCAGTTCGCCCCGCTTGGGGATTACCACTGGTTCACGGGCGACGGCATGATCCATGGCGTGTTCGTCGAGGATGGCCAGGCCCGCTATCGCAACCGCTATGTGCGCACGCCCAAATGGCAGGTCGAGCACGCCGCCGGCCGGGCCCTGTTCGGCGGCTTCGATCCGCGCCTGACCGACCCTTCGGTGGCGGGTCAGGATAGCGGCGTCGCCAACACCAACATCGTCTGGCATGCGGGCCGCCTCCTGGCGCTGGAGGAGGGACATCAGCCCTATGAGATGGACCCCAAGACCCTGGAGTCGGTGGGCTATGCGACCGAATATGCCGGTCGCGTCACCGCCCATCCCAAACTCGATCCCGAGACCGGCGAGATGGTCTGGTTCGCCTATGGCGTCGGCGAGACGCCTTTAGGTCCGGGCATGAGCTATGGGGTCACCGACAGGGCGGGCAAGGTCGTGCGGCGTGACGACTTCCAGGCGCCTTACGCCAGTATGGTGCACGATTTCCTGGTCACCCGCCGCCATGTGCTATTCCCGGTCCTGCCCCTGACCTTCAGCCTGGAGCGGGCGATGACCGGTCGGCCGGTGGTGGCCTGGGAGGCGAATCGGCCCGGCTATGTCGGGGTGATGGCGCGCGACGCCGGGGTCGAGACCCTGGTCTGGTACGAGGTCGGAAGTTGCTATGTCTTCCACCCGATGAACGCCTGGGAGGAGGGCCGGCTGATCCATGCCGATGTGATGGAGTATCCGGTGGCGCCCCTGTTCCCCAATGCCGACGGGACGGTGACGGCGCGGGCCAAGGCGGTTCTGACGCGCTGGACGATCGATCTCGACGACGCCTCGCGCCAGATCAAACGCCAGGCCCTGGACGATATGGCGGGCGAGTTTCCGCGCTTTGACGAGCGCCGGGCCGGCCTGTCCTATCGCCACGGCTGGTTCGCCGGGAACCGCCGCCGTCCAGGAGGCACGGGGTTCGACACCATCGCCCATATCGACCTGAAGACCGGTCGGCGTGCGGACTTCGCCCTTCCGGACGGCGACTTCACCAGCGAGCCGGTGTTCGTGCCACGCCACGCCGATGCGGCGGAGGGCGAGGGTTGGGTCGTCGCCCTGATCTATCGGGGGGCCGAGGATCGCAGCGACTTCGTGGTGCTTGACGCGCAGGACGTGGCCGCGGGGCCGGTCGCCCTGGCCAAGATCCCGCGGCGCGTGCCCCATGGCTTCCACGGGAACTGGCGCGCGGCCTGAGCGCGCCTGACCTGGCGGCTTGCGACGGCCGGGACGATCAGGGAATTCCCAGGGTCTTGTGCGTCTGGACGCTGAGCCGCCAGAGGGGGTGCTCCAGGCAATAGGCGATGGCGGCCCGGGTTGCGGCCTCCCGGTCCGGGCCATCGAGCGGCTGAAGCGAGAAGCGGGCGAAGGCGAGGCCCTCGAAGCGCGCCGGGTCGACCCCAGGCTGGGGAAAGACCAGTTTCAGCTCCTCGCCGGTGGTCTGGACCACGGGCGCATCGGCCTTGGGGCTGACGCAGATCCAGTCGATCCCTGCGGGCGCCTGCAGGGTTCCGTTGGTCTCCAGCGCGATGGAGAAGCCCCGGGCGTGCAGGGCGGTCACCAGCACCTCGTCCACCTGGAGCAGGGGCTCGCCTCCGGTCAGCACCACCAGCCTCGATGCCGGGCCCCCGCGCCACTGCCCCGCGATCGCGTCGGCCAGGTCATCGGCCGTCGCGAAGCGGCCGCCATTGACGCCGTCGACGCCGACGAAATCGGTATCACAGAAGGTGCAGACGGCGCCGGCGCGGTCCGCTTCCCGCCCGGACCAGAGATTGCATCCGGCGAAGCGGCAAAACACCGCCGCGCGCCCCGCCTGGCCGCCTTCGCCTTGCAGGGTGAGGAAGATTTCCTTGACCGCGTAGCTCACCGGGTCCGCCCTACGCCGCGGCGAGGGCCGGGCGGCCCTCCGCGTCCCAGGCGGCGAATCCCTTGGCCCGAAGCTCGCAGGCCGGGCAGGCGCCGCAGCCATGGCCCCAGGGCCAGCGGCGTCCCCGGTCCCCCAGATAGCAGGTGTGGGAGTCCTCCAGGATGATCTCCACCAGGGCTTCGCCGCCCAGCCCCTTGGCCAGGGCCCAGGTTTGCGCCTTGGTCAGTCGCATGAGCGGGGTGTCGATGACCAGTTCGCGCGCCAGGCCCAGCCGCAGGGCGGTCTCCAGGGCGTCCAGCGTATCGCGCCGACAGTCGGGGTAGCCGGAAAAGTCGGTCTCGCACATGCCGCCCACCAGGTGTGTGGCGCCCCGCCGGTCGGCCAGGGCGGCGGCATAGGTCAGAAACACCAGGTTGCGCCCGGGAACGAAGGTGTTGGGAAGGCCCCGTGCGTCGGCCTCGATCGCCCGCGCGGTGGTCATGGCCGTTTCGCCGATGGCGCCAAAGGCCCGGATGTCGATCATGTGATCCTCGCCGAGCCGCGCGGCCCAGTCGGGGAAGGTCGCGATCAGTCGCGCACGCACCGCCTCGCGCGCCAAAAGCTCCACGGCGTGGCGCTGGCCATAGTCGAAGCCGACCGTCTCGACCCGGGCGTATCGGGCCAGGGCCCAGGCCAGGATGGTGGTGGAGTCCTGGCCGCCGGAGAAGAGGACGAGGGCCGTGGCGGGGCTGTCGGTCATGGGTCCTTATGCCAAGGTCGTGCGGGCCTGTCGCGGATCGCGGGGCCTTCTCTTGGCGCCGGGCTCCTGCCTCGCTATGTGAGCCGCCGTCCCCAAAATCCAAGTCCTCCCGAACCTCGTGGAGCGGAGAGCCCCATGGCCGCGCAGTACATTTTCCAGATGCAGGGTCTGTCCAAGACCTATCCGGGCGGCAAGAAGGTGTTCGAGGACATCTGGCTGTCCTTCTATCCCGACGCGAAGATCGGGGTGGTCGGGGTCAACGGCTCAGGCAAGTCGACCCTGCTGAAGATCATGGCGGGCCTCGACAAGGAGTTCAACGGCGAGGCTCGCGCCGCCGACGGCGTGCGCATGGGCTATCTGGAGCAGGAGCCGCAGCTCGACCCCGCGCTCAGCGTGCGCGAGAACGTCATTGCGTGGTGCGACGAAAAGAAGACCTTCGACGCCTACAACGCCATCGCCGCCAAGCTGGCCGAGGACTACTCGGACGAGCTGATGGAGCAGATGACCGCGCTCCAGGAAAAGATCGACGCGGCCGACATCTGGGACATCGACTCCAAGATCGAAATGGCCATGGACGCCCTGCGTTGTCCGCCGGACGACTGGGCCGTGGACAAGCTCTCGGGCGGCGAGCGTCGCCGGGTCGCTCTGGCGCGGCTCCTCCTCTCCAAGCCGGACATGCTGCTTCTGGACGAGCCCACCAACCACCTCGACGCTGAGTCGGTGGCCTGGTTGCAGCACCACCTGGAGGCCTTCCCGGGCTGCGTGATTCTTGTCACCCACGACCGATATTTCCTCGACCAGGTGACCAAATGGACCCTGGAGCTCGATCGCGGGCGCGGCATTCCCTATGAGGGCAACTACTCCAAGTGGCTGGAGCAGAAGGAAAAGCGCGTCCGGCAGGAGCAGAGCGAGAGCGAAGCGCGGCAACGGGCCATGGCGCGGGAGCTGGAATGGGTCCGCTCGTCGCCCAAGGCGCGCCAGGCCAAGTCCAAGGCGCGTCTGGCGGCCTATGACGAGATGGTCAACCAGCAGGAGCGCGAGAAGCAATCCTTCGCCACGATCCAGATTCCGCCGGGTCCGCGCCTGGGCAATGTGGTGATCGAGGTTCAGGGCCTCGCCAAGAGCTTCGGCGAGCGGGAGCTGTTCAAAGACCTCTCCTTCCGCCTGCCGCCCAACGGCATTGTCGGCGTGATCGGCCCGAATGGGGCGGGCAAGTCGACTCTGTTCAAGCTCATTACCGGCCAGGAGACGCCGGACGCGGGGACCATCCGCCTGGGCGAGACCGTCAAGCTGGCCTATGTCGACCAGACGCGTGACGACCTCAATCCCAATGACAATGTCTGGCAGGCCATCTCCGGGGGCCTCGACATCATCAAGGTCGGGACGCGCGAGCTGGTCAGCCGGGCCTATGTGGGTTCGTTCAACTTCAAGGGCGCCGACCAGCAGAAGAAGGTCGGTCTGCTCTCCGGCGGGGAGCGCAACCGCGTGCACCTGGCCAAGACCCTGACCACCGGCGGCAATGTCATCCTGCTCGACGAGCCCACAAACGACCTGGACATTGAGACCCTGCAGAACCTCGAGGAGGCGCTGGAGGAATTCGCCGGCTGCGCCGTGGTGATCAGCCACGACCGCTGGTTCCTCGATCGCCTGTGCACGCACATCCTCGCCTTCGAGGGCGATGGCGTTGTGGAGTGGTTCGAGGGCAATTTCGAAGCCTATGAGGAAGATAAGAAGCGTCGCCTGGGCGCCGACTCGCTCATTCCCCACCGCCTGAAGTTCCAGAAGTTCGCCCGCTGAGCCGCCGCCGCGCGGCCGTCAAGGAAAAGGGGCCGGATCCTTCGATCCGGCCCCTTCGACGTTTTAGATCACAGACCCCGTCAGGTCAGGACTTGGGCGCGTCGGCCTTGGCGGCCTTGTGCATCGCCTTTTTGTGATGCTCCATCGGGGCCTTGGCCGGCTCGTCATACTTGGCCATTTCGGCGTAGGGGATCGGCGCGGCCGGCGGGGCGTACTTGTCCTCGGCCTTGGCCTTGTGGTGCATGGCGTGGTGAGCGGCGGGCTTGGCCTTGGCGGCCGGCGCGTCGTCAGCGAAGGCGGCGCCCGCGATGAAGGCGGTCGCGGCCGCCGCGGCGAAGATCAGTTTGGCGTTCATGATTGAAGGGACTCCATCTCTGCGGGCTTGGGATCGCCCTCAACGACGTATAACGCTCAAGCCTGAATCAAGGTTGCGTCAAGTCCTTCGCCGCGTCGCAATCTCGCCCAACTGTGTCCTGGCCGTCCTCCCCGAGGGCGCGCCCGACGCAGGAATTTCCATCTGGAGCGCCGCGTCGTGAGCTCGACTTCCCGCCGGACGGTTCTGATCGCCCAGCCGCATCTGGGGTTTCTCAGCGCCCAATTGGAGCCGATCTATGAGGTGCATCGCCTGTGGGAAGGGCTCATGCCCGAGGCCGAGGCCCGCATCGAAGCCATCGTCATGGCGGGGGAGTTTCCGCTTGATCCGGCGCTGGCGGCGCGCCTGCCGCGTCTTGGCCTGATCGCCTGCTTCACCACCGGCTATGACGGGATCGACGTGGCCGCCGCCGAGGCGCGGGGCCTGCTCGTCACCCACTCGCCCAGCGTCAATCACGAGGATGTCGCCGATCACGCCATGGGCCTGATCCTCAGCGCCTGGCGGCGCCTGTCCGACAGCGAGCGCGAGCTCCGGTCCGGCGCCTGGAGCGCCTCCTCCAAGCGCATCACCCGCAGCCTTGCCGGCCGTAAGGTGGGGATCGTCGGGCTTGGGGACATCGGCGCCGCCGTGGCCCGCCGCTGCGCGCCCTTTGGCCTTGAGGTCGCCTGGTGGGGCCCGCGCGCGAAGCCGGACGCCCCCTGGCCGCGCGTCCCCGAGCTTCTGACCCTGGCGCGAGACAGCGACATCCTGGTCGTCGCCTGCCGCGCCAGCGACGAGACCCGGCGCCTGATCGACGCCGCCGTGATCGACGCCCTGGGCCCCGGGGGGCTGCTGGTGAATGTCTCGCGCGGCATGGTGGTGGACGAGGACGCCCTGATCGACGCCCTCAAGGCGGGGCGCCTGGGCCAGGCGGCCCTGGATGTCTTCGAGACCGAGCCCACACCGCCGGAGCGCTGGGCCGGAGTTCCCAACACCGTGCTCACCCCGCACCATGCGGGGGCCACCGACGCGGCCGTTCCGCGCATGACCGCCCTGACCCTGGAGAGCCTCCGGAGGCACTTCGCCGGCGAGCCCTGCCTGACCCGCGCGAGGCCCTAGAGCGGTTTCCGATCATTCTGCATCATAGCCGGCGGCGGTGAAGTAGTTGGCGCATTCGGCTGGGGCGAAGGTGTCGACGAGGCGGCCGATGGTGGTCCAGAGCCCCTCGACGGTTCGCTCGGACGCCTTCCGCAGGC
>DAIDGR010000047.1 GCA_027452265.1 Caulobacteraceae bacterium | reverse complement strand
GGCCAACTGGCGGGCCCTGCTGACCCGCCTCCTGCCGGCCCTTGAGCCGGACGGGCGGATGTTCCTGCACGTCTTTACCCATCGCGACCGGCCCTATCGCTTCGACGCCAGCGACCCGGACGACTTCATCGCCCGCCACTTCTTCACCGGGGGGATCATGCCCAGCCACGGCCTGATCCGGCATTTCCCGGACCTCGTGGAGGTCGAGGAGGAGTGGCGATGGAGCGGCGAGCATTATCGACGCACGGCCGAGGCCTGGCTGGCGAATTTCGATCGTGAAGCCGCCGCGCTCGCTCCGATCCTGCGCGAGACCTATGGCGCGGACGCGGCGGTCTGGCGGCGGCGCTGGCGGCTTTTCTTCCTCGCCGTGGCGGGGCTCTTTGGCGACAGCGGGGGCGAGGTCTGGGGCGTCAGCCACTACCGCCTGCGCCGCGCGGGAGGCGTCTAGATGCGCTGGATCGCCGCCTGGTTTGGCGCCGCCGTGGTATTCGCGGGCCTCGATGCGGTCTGGCTCACCTCGACCAACGCCACCCTCTATCGCCCGGTCCTGGCGCCGGTGCTGCTGGCGGGGGTGAGACCGGCTCCCGCGGTGCTGTTCTACCTCGTCTATCTCACCGGAACCGTGATCCTCGCGGTGGGGCCGGCGCTCAAGGCCGGGCGCTGGTCCGTGGCCGCCCGGCAAGGGGCCCTGTTCGGCTTCTTCGCCTACGCGACCTATGACCTGACCAATTTCGCCACCCTGGCGGTCTGGTCGACCCAGATCACCGTGCTCGACCTGTGCTGGGGAACCTTCCTGACCGCGGTCGGCGCGACAGCCGGCTACTTCGCCGGCCACCTCGCCTCAGGCGCCGGCCGCCGGTAGACCCTGAAACGCGGCCCTGAGGATCGCCGCCAGGCCTTCGGCGTCAACCGCGTCAAAGGCGGCCAGCTGCGTGCTGTCCACGTCGAGCACCGCCAGGAGGCCGCCGGCGCCGTCGAAGACGGGAAGGACGATCTCGCTGCGTGAGCGCGAATCGCAGGCGATATGGCCAGGAAAGGCGTCCACATCCGGCACGATCATGATCTCGCGTCGCGCCGCCGCCGCGCCGCACACGCCTCGGCCAAAGGCGATGCGCAGGCAGCCAAGCGTGCCCTGATAGGGACCCACCACCAGCTCGTCGGGCTTGGCCGGATCGACCCGATAGAAGCCTGTCCAGAAGAAGGCCGGGAAGGCCTGGGCCAGCATGGAGGCGACGCTGGCCATGCGCGCCACGGCGTCCGGCTCGCCCTGCGTCACCGAGGCGATCTGCGGCAGAAGCGCCGCATAGCGCGCCGCCTTGTCGGCAGGCAGGTCGTCCGCGATGAAATCCTCGGCCATAGCCGCTCAATAGCCCATGGCGTCGCCAGGACGAAGCGGGGCTCCGGGCGACTGAAAAAAATCGTCGCGTGACGGCCCTCGCCATTGAAATTCATGCTGCGACGCAACATTATTGTGCGGTCGCTCACTTGTCAGACGGTGGCCCTGCCATGACCTCGCCCTATGTCGCCCTGAGCCATCTGGGAGCCAGCACCCTGCGGCTGGGCCTGGAATCCAGCGAAGTGGTGGGTCTGCGATGGCTTCAGGCCGTTCTTGCGATGGGCGAGCTGACCCACGAGGCCACCTTAATGGTCGCGGAAAAGGCCCAGGCGGCCCTCGACGCCCAATTTCTCATCGCTCTGTCGGTTGTGTCCGGTCGCGCCGAAGAAGCGCCGGCCCGCACGGTGGCGCTCTATCGGCGACGCGTGCAGGCTAACCGTCATCGCCTCGCCCCCGCCGACTGACCGTTTTCTCCCCACGCAGCCCAACAGCCCGCCCAAAGCCAGAGCCCGCCATGAAGACCTACAATCTCGACCTGCGTCATGCCCCGTCCAAGCGCCGGCTCAACGCGCTTCCGGACAACCGGCTGGATCCGCTGAAGGCGCGTCTGCCCGACGATGCGGCCGCCGTGCGCTGGGCCCAGGCCGAGCTGCTCGACTTTGCCCGCACCGCGCGTGGCGAAAACTACCAGTATGTCGAGGCCGCCGTGACCGAGCTCCTGCCGTTTGGCCAGCAGTTCGAGGGTAAGGACTATCGCCGCCTGGGCCGCTGGGTGTGCAATGCCGATGGCCTCAACTGGCGGGACGCCCGGGCTCTGGAGATGGCCGACTAGGCCAGGCTCAGGCCAGCCCGGCCGGGATCAGGCCAGGGCGCGATAGACGATCGCCCCGACCTCCGCGAGGGCCGCGTCCAGGTCCTGGCCCTTGGCCTTCGCGCCGAAGGTGTAGACCGCCGCGAAGAGGGGCGGTCCTCCTCCCGGCGGCCAGACCAGGCCCACATCCGCGGCGATCCCCGCGCCCGGATTGGAGCCGGTCTTGTCCCCCGCCCGCGCCGCCTTTGGCCAACCCGCGCGCAGACGCCCAAGGCCCGTGGAGGCTTCGCCAAGCCAGGCCAGAAGCTGTTGGCGCGAGCGCGCGCCGAGCAGGGTCCCAAGGCACAAGGCTTCGAGGTCGGCGCCCATGGCCGCCGGGGTGGTGGTGTCGCGAAGGTCGCTGGCCGGCCCCTCGTTCAATTCCGGCTCCCAGCGATCGAGGCGCGTGACCCCATCCCCCAAGCGACGCGCCAGGGCGGTCACCGCAGGCGGGCCGCCGACCCGCCTGAGCAGAAGGTTGGCGGCGGTGTTGTCGCTCAGCGTGACCGCGGCCTGGCAGAGTTCGCCCACGCTCAGGGCGCCTTCCGCCAGATGGGCCCGCGTGGTCGGCGCGTAGGGCTGAAGATCGGCCTCGCCATAGGCGATCTTCGCATCCAGCCGCTCGGATCCGGCGTCCACCCGACGCAGGATCTCGGCCGCCAGAAGCAGCTTGAAGCTGCTGCACATTCGGAAGCGCTCATCCGCGCGCCAGCCCACGACCGGGCGCCCTGTCCGGGTCGCCGAGACCCCCAGGCGACCGCCGATACGCTGCTCGATCCGGGCCAAGGCGGCGGAAGGGGTCTCGCCCTCGCGTCCGGGGGCGGCCATGACCCACGTGGGACCCGCAAGGCCGGCCAGGGCGGCGCGGAGAGCCGCGCGGCGGGTGATGGACGAGGCCGCCATCAGAGGGCGGTCCGGATGGTGGCGATGGGTTGCACCCGGGGGTCGGCGGCGATGTCGGCGGGCGCGATATAGCCCAGGGCATTCCAGCTCAGCGTGATCCCCACACGCTGGAGGCACGCGGCCACATATTCCGAGCAGATATAGTCGTCCGTGGGCCGCAGCCGTCCGGGCAGGCGAATATCGCCCCAGCCCAGGGCGATGCGCGCCATGATCTTGAGGATCTCCAGCAAGCTGTAGGGGGAGCCGAACCGGTCCACGGCGAACGCGCCCATGGCCCGCAGGCGTTCGGGCGTGGCGAGATCGGCGAAGGCGTCATGGCGGGCCAGCACCATTCGCCCGTCGAACGGCCGCTGCCGCGCGCCCGAGCCGTCCGCCACCCCGCTAAGCGACACGGCGCCCGTGCCGCTGGGCAGGATCGCCTGCAACGCCATGATCCGGTCGAGGCCATCCAGGCGCGCGGCCAGGGAGACGTGGCTGAAGGGGCTGCGTGTGCCCCAGCCGATGGCGCGCGAGGCCAGGTCGTTTCCGGCGTAAAGGATGATGTCGCCGGTGCGGATCAGGGGCCGCACGGCCGCGTAGTCCTGCTCCGGCAGGGTCTCGAAGATGTCGCTCGGAACGCTCATCTCCGCCCATTCGCCCACGCCCGCGCCGGACGCGCAAGCGACGGGCCACGCCGGATGCCCAAGACGGATACGACGCCCCCCGGTGCGACGTCCCCGATACGGCGCCGCCGACCCGACCGCGAAGTCTGGAGGGCGGCCATGCCTCACGGGAGGTCGTCCGGCGTCCCGATCATATCGGGATCCCGGCTGAAGGCGGAAAGATCGCGCTTGGCGAACATGGAGCGGCACAGTTCCGAATACTCGCCGGCGAAGACTCGCGGTCCTGACATGGGATCCGGAGCCTGGATATGCAGGCGCGCCGCCCACTGGTGCGCGCGCTTGATGCTAAGGACCACCATGTAGGTTTGATATCTGACCTGTGCGAGGAGCACGCGGAAGTCCTGGACCGCAGCGGGGCTGAGCCGGTCCACCCCCTGGATCGCCATCAGCTTCGCCCACGCCTCTTCGCGGGCCGCCTGAGCCGCCTTGAGATCGGCCGTGGTGAAGTACATGTTGCCCAACAGGCGTTGGTCGTCCGCCGCGAACAGGCTGGTCCGCCCGCCCTGGCCGTTGGCTTGCCAGCGTTCATTCGTCAGCTTCATGTGGGGCAACAGCCCCAGATGCTGAGGGGGCGGGAAGGGGCGCCCATCCGCAGCTTTGGCCAGGAGGTCCGTAAGCTCGGTAAGGCGGCGCCGCACACAGCCTTGTCGACTCGCGGCTATGTCCATCCAGTACAGGTTCTCCCTGACCTCGGAGCGGATCGACGCCCGGGCGTCCTCGGCGATTTTGTGTTCGTGGACGGCCTCAAGGGCCTGTTCCAGGGCGAGGGCGATCAGAATTCCGCAGATGATCGTGCCGATCTCGGTCAGGAATTCGCGCCAGCTGTGCGCGGCCTTGGGCTTGTGAATGTCCATGATGGCTCCCCCGGACGCCAGGTTAGCGGTGAAGCGTGGCGTGAGGCCAGCCCGTCGCCTCCAAGCTTGCGCTTGGGGCGTCACCGCATCGCCTGGGACCCTTGGGCGTCTGATCCAACGGGGCGTTCAAATTGTGGTCGCGCGCTTGTCCTCGGCCTCACCCCGGATCATCTTCTGGCGAGCCCTGATGGATGGAGCCCATGAGCGACGCGATTGGCCCCGGCGATCTGGTCCTCTGCGTCAACGCCGCCCCGAACCATGTCACGGGACGGCCCGTGCCCCTGGTCGCGGGCGAAACCTATCGCGTGGTCGCGGTCATGGACTTCGCCTGTCCCTGCGGCCGGTCGGATGCGCTGTTGGATGTCGGCGTCGACTTCGCCTGGTGTCAGACCCGCTTTCGGCTGCTTCCCAAGCCCCGGGCCGAAGCCCGGCCGCGCCGGGTCTCAGCGCCTAAAGAGACCGAAAAGGTGCGATAGGCCGGGGGCCCGGCGCCCGCAGCCAGGGGGCGTCACGGCGGCGGCCATGAGGGGCGGTACGATCTGGGCCCTTCAACCAGAAAATCGCCGTCCGGGTCGCCTGGGCCTTACACCGGCGGAGGGCGTGCCTGGGACAGCCCTATCGCGAGGGATCAACAGGCTTCAACGGACGCTCGGACCGGATGCTCCGTCGTCCCGCGCCATCTCGGCGTGGATGGGCTGAGCGCGGTCGGTCCCCGAGCGTCGTTCGCGGTCCGCCGCCATCGGCCAGCGGCGATGGCTGAACTGCGAAACAAGGGATGGAGCGTCACCTCCGCCCCAATCCAGGGCGGTCGGTCGAAGGGCTGATCTGGAGATTGCAGCTCGATCTCGGCGAGCACGAGGCCTTCGCCGGACCCGCTGAAGACATCAATCTGCCAGAGCGAGGCGCCCACGTACACATCGTGTCGCACCTTCTTCAGGGTAGGACGACAGCAGAGGTCTCGAAGCATCTGGTCGGCATCGGATTTCGGAATTTCGTATTCGAATTCGGTTCGACAGATCCCTGTCCGCCTGCTTTTGACCGTGATCCACGCGCTGTCTGGATAGCGGCGCACACGTACACTTCCGAGCTGCGTCTTGGACAGATATCCTTGGTGGATCTGGATCGACGAGCAGACCGACGCGCGCCACGCCTCGCTGGTCACAAGGAACTTCCGCTCGATCTCTACGGACATGACCGCGCCCCAAGTTGAACCGGGAACAGGCCAAGGCCGGATCAAAACACCGTTCCAGACGGACGGTCTCTATATTCGGCGCTGGCTATATGGATCGCGGCAAAAACAATGAAGTTGTGAGCGCATGCGGGCCTTGATCTGGCGCAATGACGTCGGCGTCTGCAAGCCGCGATGAGTGTGCCTGATCACGCGTCCCTGGGCGGACCAGGAGATTTCCCATGCGCCGTCTGTTCCTTGCCAAGAGCACCGCAACCGCGCGCCCGGCCATCGGAGCCACGGTCAGGATATCGGCGCCGCCAGCGATCGCCGAAGGCGTCTCGGACGCGCCTCGGAGCGGTCGCAAGGCGATGCGGACCGCCAAGGCGATTGGCGGCTTTGCCCGCGACAGAACGTCTTAAGCCGTGTCGGGTGGGCCCCCTGAGCCGATGGGCGCGGCGCAGACCACGAGGGGCGAGCGCGGTCCACGCCCCCCACGAGCGATCGAACTGCGGATCGAAACCATCGGCCAACTGTTTCACAGCCTTGATCCCTTCCCGTTTCGCGAACGCGACCTGGATGCGTCCGTCGAGGAGTTTGTGGTGGGCTGGGCCGGTGAGCTTCCCCCCTCTTACCCTCTCCGAATACGGGTCCATCTTTCGCCGGCAGAGGCTGGCGGCGAGGAGGCCGCGCACGTTGGCGACGCCATTCGAAACTATTTCTCGTACCGGGCTGAGATGGCGTCGTGGGACATTCGCGATCTGTTTCGCAACGGTCGCAGGTCCTTGCTCACAGGCATTGCCGTCCTCGGCGTCTGTGTCGCTCTGGGGCTTGCCAGCGAGCGGGTCATTCCCGGTGGCTACCTGCGTCGCTTCTTCGATGAAGCCCTGATCATTCTTACCGGTGTGGCCAACTGGCGGCCGATCGAGATCTTTCTTTATGACTGGGCGCCCATCGACCGTCGACGTCGTCTCTACCGCCGCCTTGCCGGCGCAACCGTCGACCTCGTTCCAGACGGCTGATCCCAAAGGGCCGCCTGGCGAGATGGCGCCGTCTTGGCGATCAGGCGGCCCGTCACGCTTTGAGCCCAGGGCGAAGCCTCGCTCTTCGGGTGCGTGAGTCGCATGGCGGGTCCCCCTAGCGTGGAACGATGTAGGCGCCTGCCAGGGCGGCGATCCCGACGAGGATCAGGCCGGGTATGACGCGCAGCGCATAGGCGCGTCCTCCGCTCGAAACGGCGAACGCCGCCTTGCTGATCGTATTGGTCAGGAAGGCGGCCAGAATCGGCAGGATGGCGTCTCCCTGCGGAAGTTTGCCGTCCGCCACCAGCGCCGCGACCGAGATTGCGGCCGAGTGCGTGTCGGCGAACCCCGCGAGGGCCGCCGCCGCCAGGACGCCGGCGCCGCCATACCAGGTCTTCAGCGCCGCGGCCGCCAGCATGACGGAGGCGACGGTCGCGGCGAAGGTGAGGGCGCCGGTGAGACTGAAGGCGCGGACGGGGATCGCCCGCGCCGCCGCGTCATCGCGTCGGATGAGGAGGACGGTGAAGATAGCGGCATAGGCTATGGCCGCCACACCGGCGGCCGCCAGCGAGGGCGTCAGCGCGCGCAGGGTGGGCATGCTCGTGGCGCCGATGACGACCCCCATCTGAAGGATGGTCGCGACCGTCGACAGGATCGCTCCCGCCGCCGCCCCGCCAAGCGCCGCAGGCGCCTCCCGGGCTCGCGCCCCGAGGGCGCCGATGGTCGCCACGCTGGAGACAAATCCGGATGCGAACCCCGCAATGGGAAGTCCGAAGCGTTCTCCGACAAGGCGCACGGCCACGTGGCCGGCGGCGCCGATGGCCAGGACCAGGACCACCACAAGCCAGATGGCGTGAGGATTGAACGCGTTGAAAGGGCCCAGCGTCCGATCCGGCAGGAGCGGCAGCACCACGAGCGCGGCGCTGGCCAAGATGAGGGCGTCCCGCGCCTCGGCGTCGGTGAAGCCAGCCTGGACAAAGCGATGCAAGGGCGAGCGTGTGGCCAGCAAGACCGCGACCGCCACCGCAAGGCCTGCCGCAAGGGCCGGCGCCTTCATGCTGAGGGCGCCCAGAAGCGTCGTCAGCACGAGTGAGATCTCGGTCGTCAGGCCCGGGTCGCCCCCGCTTCCGTTTCGATAGCCTGCCGTGGCAAGTACGGCCACGCCGGCGAGCGTGACCGCCAGCGCGATGGCGTCGCCCAGGGACAGGCTCACGGCGCCGGCCAGCGAGACCAGGGCGAAGGTGCGCACGCCGGCGGCCGCGCGCGATGGGCCCTTGCCCTTGTGGCGTTCCCGCTCGGCGCCAATCAAAAGGCCGATCCCCAGGGCGACCGTGAAGGACATGACGCGTGGATCGATCGTCATCGCGTCACCGGCCCCCTGCGCTTGGCCGCCCATCCGCCGCGATGGGCCCCGGGAGGGTCACCAAAGGTTATGGACGATGTCGAGGATATAGCCGTCGTCGAGATCGATGAGGGCGACGTCATCATCCACCCAGACCCACGCGCAGCCGTCAGGCGGCGGCGGCAATCCGTAGGCTGCATAGTCGCGTACGACGTAACGCCAGAACCAGACCGGCAGGGTGTCGCCCGCGCGCCAATAGCGCATCTGGTATTGAGGGGGGACCGCGACGTAGCCGAAGTCAGGCATGAAGAAGAAGCCGATCCGCGGACCAAAGTAGAAGCGAAATCCGCGGGCATGCCGCCACCAGTTTGGATCGCGGCGCCAGAGGGCGTCCTGGTCCCACCCTCGATGTTGCGCGCGCCACTGCGCGCCAGCGCGATCGCGGTCAGGGCCACGCAGCGTCCGGTCCCAGCCGCCGAGCCCCGGCGGATGGGGGCGTCGCTCACGGTCCTGAACCTGTGCGCCACGCGGCGGGTATCCTGGCGCGACAAGGACCGGCGGTCTTGGGACGGCCGGCTGCGCCGCCCCCCGCTCGCGCCGTTCAATCCCCGCCGGATGCGTGGCGCCGCCGCCCATCGGATACCGCGCGTCACCCGAGCGTGGCGCAGGAACGGGCGGACGCGGGAGGGGAGGGCGCGTCGGCGCGGGGGGCGCACTTGGCGGGGGTTGACCCTGACGATCCCGCTCGGAAGCGCCTCGACCCGGCTCCCGGCGCCGATCGACCTCAACCGGATTGCCCGCCGGGTGAGCCGAAGGGTTTTGTTGATCGGGCTGCGGGTCGGCGATCGACGCCCCTGGCGCGACAAGACCCAACACCGCGCAGGCTGAGATGAGAACGCGGAGCCGACGCATGGTTCGACCTCTTCTTGCGACCCCTGGGCGCCGCAGTTTGGGCGGACGATGACGCCGCCGCGGATCCATCGCGTTGACGCGCGTCAAACGGCGCAGCCCCGCGCCGAGACCCAGCCGCCACGCGTCTCCGCGTCCACGAAGACCGAGGCCGGCGCGACGGGCCGAGGGCTCGGCGACCCCGCGCTGGTAGGCCCGGCAGGACTCGAACCTGCAACCAGACCGTTATGAGCGGCCGGCTCTAACCATTGAGCTACGGGCCCCCAAAGCTCGGGGAGGGCCATCGCCTAGCATGGGCGCGGGGCCCAGCGAAACCGGCCCGCTCAAAGCCCGGCGTCGGAGACGGCCTGGGCGAGGCGGGCGGCCATTTCGTGGCCGGGCAGGGCGCGTTGACCCTCCATCACCGCCGAATAGAGATAGGGCGTCCGGGTTCCCTTGGTGACGCCTTCGGTCCAGCCGACCATGCGCGAGCCGTCGGCCGTGGTCGGGCAGCTCACCGCCCGGCCGCCCGGGGTCGTGGCGAGGCGGAGAGCCTCCGTCGCGGTCATCACGCCCGGGCGATCGCAGGCGGGAAGTCCGCGCACGCAGTTGAACAGCTCGCCGTAGCGATACACGACCTTGCCGGTTCTGGGATCAGCCAGGAGGACGCAGGTCGTGGGATCGCCGATCTGCTCGGCGATCTGCGAATCCAGGGCGTCGGAGGGCAGGCGCGCGCCGCCCTGCACCACGCCAGCGACCTTGGAGCAGGCGCCCAGCGTCAGAAGGGTGGCGGCGAGGACGGCGAAGCGGGTAGGGGCCATCAGCTTGTCCAGCTCAGGGTCGTGGGCGCGACCGGGTTGACGAAGGGGCGGCCCTCGCGCCGGCTGGCGGCCCATTCGCGCTTCAGGGCCTGGTACCAGCGCGCCTGCCGGTCGGCGTCGTCGATCCAGATGAAACCCGGATCATGCGGCAGATTGATGTTCTGAAGCGTCACCATGGCCGCGTCCTGGGCCAGGAACCGCCGGGCGGCCGCGCGGACCAGGGGCCGGGCCAGGGCGAAGACCGGGTGGTCCGACCAGAGGATCTGCACCACCCGGGTGCGGCGCTCCGAGATCGGCGTCAGGCAGGTGAGCGAGACCAGCTGCCGGGCGCCCACGCGTACGTGCTCATAGCGCAGGCCCGGCAGGCGAAAGACGATCTCGGTGCGTGGCGCCCCGCCCAGCAGGCGATAGGCGAGCGAGTTGGACGAAGGCCGGTGCGGCAGCATGGAAAAGCCCGCCTCGACCGGTCCAAAGGCCTTGGACTTGGCGTGGGCCGAGCCGGCCGGGCGCCACCACCACTGGCGATGCACATAGGGCCCGTGCGCCGGGTCCATCAGCCCGACCACCGCGTGATCCATGTGGCTCTCGAAAATGGCGCTCTCGACGATCCGCCTGCCGCGCGTGGTGAGGCCGGGAAAGACCGGCAACTCGGGCAGAGGCTCGGGCCGGGTCTGGCCGGGTCCCGGAATCCAGACGAAGACGAGGCCCTGGCGCTCGGCGACCGGAAAGGCCGCGGCGGATATACGCCCGGTCTCCACGCTCTGACCTGGGGTCAGGGATGGAATGGCGCGGCAGCGTCCGTCCGCGCCAAAGCGCCAGCCGTGATAGGGGCACTCGACGCTGGTCGCGCCGTCCGGCTCGGCCACGAGGCGCCCGGCGGAGAGTGGCGCGGCGCGGTGAGGGCAGATGTCCCGCAGGGCCAGGAGCCCCCCGTCGCGTGTTCCCTCGCGCGGTCTGGCCAGGAGCAGGGGTTCGCCCAGGATCTCACGCCGGATCGGCGCGCCGGGCTTGAGCTCGGAGGACAGCGCCGCCACGTGCCAGATGTCGGTCAGAAAGCCATGGCCGAAGCGCAGGTCTTCCGCCTCCGCTCCGGTCTTGCCGGTCATGCCCGTCGCGCGCGCCATGGCTGAAGCTTCTAGAGGCAATGCCGTGTGGCGGAAATGGCGCGGCGCGAATGGGCGAAGCCGCGCAAACCTCGCCTTAACCCTCGCACGGGATTTATGCGGGCTCTTTGACTCCAGGCTTTCCGGGGGCCGCTCGCGTGCAAAGTCCCTTTCTTTACGATCCTGAGGCTGAGGCGCCCGAGCTTGAGGCGTCCCATACGGGCGTTGAGTTCTCCGCCGAGGAGATGCGTGATCTTTTGCGCCGCAGCGGGACCTGGCTGAAGGGCGAGGAGGCTCTGCTCAGCGAGCTCGGCCTTCGCCTCGATGTCGCCAATCTGGTGGATTTCGGGCCCATCGCCCTCTCCCGGGTCAGCGCCGCGCACCGCCGGGAGTCGGATGAGCGCCGCCGGCTCGAAGCTGTGGCCCGGGCCAATTACGCCGCCCAGGCCCAGACCCATGCGGCGGTGATCGATCTGATGGAGTCGACCGATCTTGGCGATCTCGCCGCGCGCATCGACCATCTCGCCCAGAGCCGCTTTGGCCTCGCCGCGGGCGTGATCGCCGCCGAGACCGCCGGCGCCTCGCCCGCAGGTTGGGTGTCTCTGGTGGAAGGGCAGGTGGACGCGCTGTTGGGGCCGCATGGACTGGCCCGGCTTGGCGTCTGCCCCACGGCGGCTGGCCTCTTTGGCCCCCGCGCCCCGGGGATCGGCAGCGCCGCCATTCTGCGCCTGGCCATGTGGACGCCTGTGCGTCAGGGCGTGATCGCCTTTGGCGCCGCCGACCCCTTCGCCTTCAGTCCCGAAATGGGGGCCGAACTCGTCACCTTCCTGGCGCGGGTGGTGGAGCGCACGGCTGAGCGATGGCCGGCGCCCTGACCCCGGACGCCTCCGGGCCGCGATCGGCGGAGGAGGCGCGTCTGGCCTGGCTCGCCTGGCTGAGGGACGAGCAGCGCGCCAGCCCGCGCACGGTGGAGGCCTATGGCGCGGCCCTGTCCGCCTTCCTCGCCTTCCTCGGACGCCACCGCGGGGAGACCCTGAGCCTGGCCGATCTCGCCGGGGTCAGCGCCGCCGAGGTGCGGGCCTATCTCGCCTTTCGCCGGTCTGGCGAGGCGCCCCTGGCCCCCCGCTCCCTGGCCCCACGCTCTTTGGCCCAGGCCCTGTCGGCCATCCGCGCCTTTTTCCGGTTCCTCGACCGCCGCCTGGAGACGTCCAATGACGCGGTGGCGCGGGTGCGCGGCCCGCGCATCAGACCCGGCGTTCCAAGGCCGGTCTCCGCCCCCGACGCCCGGGCCCTGATCGACCTCGCCGGCGAGGCGGACGGCGCCGAGCGCATCTGGACGGGCCTGCGCGATCAGGCGGTTCTGACGCTTCTCTGGGGCTGTGGACTGCGCATTTCCGAGGCCTTGTCCCTGAGGCGCGCCGATGCGCCCCTGCCCGCGTCGCTGCGGATCCTGGGCAAGGGCGGCAAGACGCGCCTCGTGCCCGTGCTGGAGGCGGTGCGCGAGGCCGTGGACGCCTATCTCGAGGCCGCGCCCTTCGCCCTGGCGCCTGATGAGCCGCTATTTCGGGCCGTTCGGGGCGGACCTCTGAGCCCGCGCCACGTCCAGGCCCTGACCCAGCGCCTGCGCAGCGCCCTTGGCCTCAGCGACCGGGCGACCCCGCACGCCCTGCGCCACGCCTTCGCCACCCATCTTCTGGGGGCCGGCGCGGATCTGCGGGCGATCCAGGAGCTCCTCGGCCATGCGTCGCTGGCCACCACCCAGCGCTACACCGCCGTGGATTCCGCCGGTCTGATGGCCGCCTACAACCGGGCCCACCCCCACGCGGCCTGACCGGAGCACGATGCGTTTTCGCGGACTCCGCGAAAGCGCTGAATCGTGCTCGGTCTTAGAGTCCCTGAGCGCGTTGCGGCGCGCCGGGTTGGTTCCGTCCAAACGCAACGCGCTCCGGCCCCGGCGCGGCCGCCGTCAACTCGTTGAAATCCATCCCGCCGCTTTGAGGCGGGCGACGGCGGCGCGACTCACGGGCGCCTCCAGACCATTGGTCAGCTCCAGCACGACCTGACGTCCGCGGAGCCGGCTCCGCGCGACCGCGCCGCGCGCCACCCACCAGGAGCGGTGAACCTGAAGGCCCTCGACCCCCTCAAGCTCGGCGACGGCGACCTTCAGGGGGATCAGGATGAGGTCTGAGCCGCGGGTCGTGTGGGCGCGCACATAGTGGTCCTCCATCCTCAGACACAGAAGCTCGCGCCCGAGACGCGCCGGCAACCGGTCGAGAAAGAGGCCGGCCCCCGTGGGGCCCGGGGCGCGCATGGTCGTGGGCGGAGGGTCCGCAAGCCGGGCTTCGGCGCGAGGGGGCCCATCCGGACGGCCGGTCGCCAGGCTCCAGCGTTGATCCATGAGGTAGAAGAAGACGAAGGCGAGGGGCTCGGAGAGGATGAGCACCTGCACGTAGGTTCCAAAGAACGGGCCGGTCAGACCGTGATTGGGCGGCCAGATCAGCGCCGAGTAGAGCCGAAGAATGAGGGTCAGGGGCAGGGCCCCCACAGCGATCGCGAGACCCAGGGCGAACCAGACCGGCAGATCCAGGCGCTCAGCCATGCGCACAGCCAGCCGCGCGGTCAGGGAGAGCACGCCAAAGCCGATCCAGAGATTTCCGATCCAGTAGGCGATCCGCAGCGGCGCGCCGGCGGCTTCGTAGGTTCCGAACGGGCCGATGACCCCCAGAAAGGCCCCGATGGCGCCGGCGATGGCGAGGTCGATCGCCCATTCGCGCGGCGTGCCCAGAAACGGAACAGGGCGGGTCATGGCGCGGATTTAGCCTGACCCGGCAGGGCGCGCCAATCGCCGCCTCAAAGCGCGCCGCGTCCTCACCCGTTCGCCCTCGCGCGAACCCGTTCGCCCATTGGCGCAGAGGCCCTGGCGGTGCGCGTCGCGTCGAGGCGGGATGGAGGGGTCCCTTCCAAGAGGTGTCCTCATGAGCCTGGCCCCGTCCGCCGCGTCCGCCCCGTCCGCACTCACGCCGAAGCCCCCCGCGCCCTCGCGCATCCACCCGGTCATCCACGCCGGCAAATGGCTGGCGGCCGACCTTCTCTCCACCCTGGTCTTTGTCGGCCTCTATGCCCTCTTCCACAGCCTTTCTCTGGCCATTGTCCTGGGCATCGTCGCGGGCGTCGGGCAGGTGGCCTGGTTGAGATGGCGGCGCGCGCCCATCGACGCCATGCAGGGGATGAGCCTCGCCCTGGTGGTGGTGTTCGGCGGAGCCTCCCTGCTGACCCGCGACCCGCGGTTCGTCATGCTCAAGCCGACCCTGATCTACGCCGCGATCGGCGCGGTGATGCTCAAGCGCGGATGGATGAGCCGCTACATGCCGCCGGAGGCGAGCCAAGCCGCGCCCGATCTGGCGAACCTGTTCGGCTATGTCTGGGCGGGCCTGATGTTCCTGACCGGCGCGGTCAATCTGGGCTTCGTGGCCCATGGAGACCCCAAGCTCTGGGCCTGGTTCATCGGCGTCGCGCCCCTGACCTCGAAGCTTCTCCTGTTCGCCATCCAGTACGCCGTCACCCGCACGGTCGTGCGCCAGCGTCTCGCCGCCGCGCCCGCCGCCGCCTGAGCGGCCTCGCGGACATCTCGCGGGACGGGGTCAGGCCTGCATGGTCCAGCCCTCGACGCCCATGGCGGCCTGGCGCAGGGCTTCGGAGCGGGTGGGGTGGGGATGGCAGGTCCGGGCGACGTCCTCGGAGGCGGCGCCGAACTCCATGGCCACGCAGTACTCGCCGATCATCTCGCTGACCGACGGGCCTATCATATGCACACCCAGGATCCGGTCGGTGGCGGCATCGGCCAGGACTTTCACGAAGCCCTCGGCCTCGTGGTTGACCTTGGCCCGGGAATTGGCCGTGAACGGGAACTTGCCGGACTTGTAGGCGATGCCCTGGGCCTTCAGCTCCTCCTCGGTGGCGCCCACCGTGGCGACCTCGGGATAGGTGTAGATGACGTTGGGAATGACGCCGTAATTCACATGTCCCGCATGGCCCGCGAGGGTCTCGATGCAGGCGACCGCTTCGTCCTCGGCCTTGTGCGCCAGCATCGGGCCATGGGTTACATCGCCGATCGCGTAAACGCCCGGCGCGCTGGTGGCGAAATGGTCGGTCTCGATGAAGCCGCGCGCGTCGGTCTTGACGCCCACCGTCTCCAGGCCCAGGCCCCTTGTCACCGGCCGCCGGCCAATGGCGAGCAGCACGTAGTCGGCCTCGAGGGTGCGCGCCTCGCCGCCGGCGGCGGGCTCGACACTCAGGGTGACGCCGGCCTTCTTCACCTTGGCGCCGGTCACCTTGACCCCCAGTTCGAAGGTCATGCCCTGCTTGGTCAGGGCGCGCTGAAGGGTCTTGGCCGTTTCGGCGTCGAGGCTTGGGGTGATGCGGTCGAGGAACTCCACCACGGTGACCTCCGCCCCCAGGCGCCGCCAGACCGAGCCCAGCTCCAGTCCGATCACGCCAGCGCCGATGACGACCAGCCGCTTGGGAACCTCGGGCAGGGACAGCGCGCCGGTGGAATCGACGATGCGCCCCTGATCCACCTCCACGCCTGGCAGGGGCGAGGGCTCTGAGCCGGTGGCCAGAACGACCGCCTTGGTCTTCAGCGTCGTGACGCCGCCTTCGCCTTCGACCTCGACGACGCCCGGACCGGCGAGGCGCCCCGCGCCCTTGATCCAGTCGACCTTGTTCTTGCGGAACAGGAACTCGATCCCCTTGGTCAGGGTGTCCACCGACTGACCCTTCTGGGTCATCATGGCGGGAAGATCGAGCTTGGCCTCGGCGATGATGCCCAGCGAGGCGAAGTCCTTGCGCGCCATCTCGTACAGCTCGGAGGCGTGCAGCAGAGCCTTGGACGGGATGCAGCCGACATTGAGGCAGGTCCCGCCGAGGGTCCCGCGCATCTCCACGCAGGCGGCCTTGAGGCCCAACTGACCGGCGCGGATGGCGGCATTGTACCCGCCGGGCCCACCTCCGATGATGACGACGTCATAGTCGGCCATGGCGACCTCTTTCCGCGTTCGCGGTCTCTTGGAGTGGGGGATCAGACTTCAAGCAGCAGGCGTTGGGGGTCTTCGATGACCTCCTTGACCTTGACCAGGAAGGTCACGGCGCCCTGTCCGTCGACCACCCGGTGATCATAGGACAGCGCGAGGTACATCATCGGTCGCACAACGATCTGGCCGTCCACCACCACGGGTCGGTCGGCGATCTTGTGCATGCCCAGCACGCCCGACTGCGGCGCGTTGAGGATCGGCGTCGACATCAGCGAGCCGTAGACCCCGCCATTGGAGATGGTGAAGGTCCCGCCCTGCAGGTCCTCGAGGGCCAGCTTGCCGTCGCGGGCGCGCTTGCCCATTTCGGCGATGGCCGCCTCGACCCCCGCCAGGCTCAGGGCGTCGCAGTCGCGCACCACCGGCACCACCAGGCCCCTCTCGGTGCCCACGGCCACGCCGATGTCGTAGTGGTTCTTGTAGATCAGGTCGGAGCCGTCGATCTCGGCGTTCACCGCCGGGACCTCCCGCAAGGCGTGGACGCAGGCCTTGACGAAGAAGCTCATGAAGCCGAGCCGAACGCCGAAGCGCTTTTCGAAGGCGTCCTTGTAGCGGTTGCGCAGGGCCATCACGGCGCTCATGTCGACCTCATTGAAGGTCGTCAGCATGGCGGCGTTGGCCTGGGCCTCCTTCAGGCGCCGGGCGATGGTCTGGCGCAGGCGCGTCATCGGCACGCGCTCCTCGCGCGCATGGACCTCGCGCGGGGCTGCGGGCGCGGCGGCGGGGGCAGGCGTCGCGGTCCGGGCGGCCAGAGCGGCGAGGGCGTCGCCCTTGGTAATTCTGCCATCCTTGCCGTGGCCAGACATCGCCTTGGGGTCGAGGCCCGACTCCTCGACGATGCGCCGCACCGACGGGGGCAGGACGTCGGACGCGGGCTTGGCGAGTCCCGCGGCCGGGGCGGCCGCCGGCGTGGCCTTCGGGGGCGCGCTCTTGGCCGGGGCGGGCGAGGCGGCCGGGGCGGCGGCCTTGGCTCCGCCCGCGCTCATCACCGCCAGACGTTGTCCCGCCGTCACCGTCGCGCCTTCTTCGGCGTCGATCGAGGCCAGCACGCCGTCCTCTGGCGCAGAGACCTCCAGACTGACCTTGTCCGTCTCCAACTCCACCAGGACCTCGTCGCGCTTCACCGCGTCGCCGGGCTTCTTGGTCCAGCGCGCCACCGTCGCTTCGGAGACGGACTCGCCGAGCGTGGGGGTCATGATGTCGGTCATGTCTGCCGTCGTCTCCCGTCGCGGCGCATGTCATGGCGCCTTGGGTTGGGTCAGGACCGGAAGCCGGCCCGAAGGTTCAGGGGCGCTCTAGCCGAGCGCTTGGCCGAGGAAGGTCTGAAGCTCCTTGAGGTGGCGGCTCATCTGGCCCGCCGCGGTGGCGGCCGAGGCCGGCCGGCCCGAATAGCGCGCCCGCTTGGACGCCACGTCGAGCTTGGCCAGGGTCAGCTCCAGCCAGGGGTCGACAAAGGTCCAGCCGCCCATGTTCTTGGGCTCCTCCTGGCACCAGACCAGCTCCGCCGCCTTGAAGCGCGACAGCTCGACGCTGAGCGACTTCATCGGCCAGGGATAGAACTGCTCCAGGCGCAACAGATAGATATCGTCGATGCCGCGCTTTTCGCGCTCCTCAAGAAGGTCGTAATAGACCTTTCCCGAGCAGAGCACGACCCGACGGATCTGTGCGTCGGGCTTCAGCGTCACGCCCGCCTTGCCGGCCTCGGCGTCATCCCGCAGCACCCGGTGGAAGGACGAGCCCTCGGCCAATTCGTTGAGGCTCGACACCGCCTTCTTGTGTCGCAGCAGCGACTTGGGCGCCATCAGCACCAGGGGCTTACGGAACTCGCGCAGCACCTGCCGGCGCAGGATGTGGAAATAGTTGGCCGGGGTGGTGCAGTTGGCCACCTGCAGATTGTCTTCGGCGCAGAGCTGGAGGTAGCGCTCCAGGCGGGCCGAGGAGTGCTCGGGCCCTTGTCCCTCGTAGCCATGCGGCAGCAGGAGGACGAGGCCCGACATCCGCAGCCACTTGCGCTCGGCCGAGGAGACGAACTGGTCGACCACGACCTGCGCGCCGTTGGCGAAGTCGCCATATTGCGCCTCCCAGAGCACCAGCGTGCCCGGGTCGGTGAGCGAGAAGCCGTATTCAAAGCCCAGCACCGCCTCTTCCGAGAGGGCCGAGTCCAGGGCCTCGAAATGGGCCTGGCCGGGGCGCAGGTGCTGGAGCGGGGTGTAGTGCGCCTCGGTCTCCTGATCGATCAGGTCGCAATGGCGCTGGCTGAAGGTGCCACGGACGCTGTCCTGGCCCGACAGGCGCACCGGAATGCCCTGGTCCAACAGGCTGGCGAAGGCGAGATGCTCGGCGGTCGCCCAATCCAGGCCTTCGCCCGTCTCGATGGCATGGCGGCGCGTTTCGATGATCCGAGCCACGGTCTTGTGCACGTTGAAGCCGTCGGGGAAGACGGTGAAGGCGCGGCCGAGATCCTGAAGTTTCTGGCGCGGCACGGCGGTCTCGCCCCGTCGCTCCTCGCTGTTGGGCAGGGCAAGGCCCGCCCACTTGCCGTCCAGCCAGTCGGCGCGGTCGGCATGCCAGGTCTTGCCGGCCTCGAACTCCACATCCAGAAGGTCGGTGAACTCCTTGACCCAGGCTTCCACCTGTTCCGCGGTGACCACGCCCTCCTCGATCAGGCGCCCGGCATAGATCTCCCGCGTGGCGGGGTGATCCTTGATCGCCTTGTACATCAAGGGCTGGGTCATGGTCGGATCGTCGCCCTCGTTGTGACCGAAGCGGCGATAGCAGAACATGTCGATGACCACGTCCTTGCCGAATTCCTGGCGATACTCCACGGCTACGCGTGCGGCGAAGGTCACCGCTTCGGGGTCGTCGCCATTGACGTGGAAGATCGGCGCCTCGACCATCAGAGCGCTGTCCGACGGGTAGGGGCTGGTGCGGCTGTAGCGGGGATTGGTGGTGAAGCCGATCTGATTGTTGACGATCAGGTGCAGCGCCCCGCCGGTGCGATAGCCGCGAATCCCCATCAGGTTGAAGCATTCGGCCACGACGCCCTGTCCGGCGAAGGCGGCGTCGCCGTGCATCAGGAGCGGCAGAACATGGCCGCGCCCGGCGCTGCGGTTCTCGCGCAGGGTGAAGGCCTGCTTGGCCCGCGCCTTGCCCAGGACCACGGGATTGACGATCTCCAGGTGGCTGGGATTGGCGGTCAGGGACAGGTGAACCGTGTTGCCGTCGAAGGCGCGGTCGGACGAGGCGCCCAGATGGTATTTCACATCGCCCGAACCCTCGATGTCCTCGGGCACCGACGAGCCGCCCTGGAACTCATGGAAGATGGCGCGGTAGGGCTTGCCCATCACCGCGGCCAGGACGTTCAACCGCCCCCGGTGCGGCATGCCGACAATGATGTCGCTGACGCCCAGGGCGCCGCCGCGCTTGATGATCTGCTCGAGGGCCGGGACGATCGCCTCGGCGCCGTCCAGGCCAAAGCGCTTGGTTCCCGGATAGCGGCGGGCGAGGAAGCGTTCGAAGCCCTCGGCCTCGATGAGCTTACGAAGGATGGCGATCTTGCCTTCCGGCGTGAAGCTGATCTCGTTGTCACGGCCTTCGATGCGCCTTTGCAGCCAGGCCTTTTCCGCCGGGTCGCTGATGTGCATGTACTGCACGCCCAGGGTCCCGCAGTAGGTGCGGCGCAGGATCTCCAGGATCTCGCTGAGGGTCGCGGTCTCCAGGCCCAGAACATAGTCGAGGAAGATCGGGCGCTCGAAGTCGGCCTCGGCGAATCCATAGGTGGCGGGGTCGAGCTCGGAGGCGTCGCCCTCGGTCACCGCCAGGCCCAGGGGGTCGAGCTTCGCCTTCAGGTGGCCGCGCATGCGGTAGGCGCGGATCATCATGATCGCGCGCAGCGAATCCAGGGTGCGCGCGCGAATCTCGTCCTGGCTGGCGGCCGGGTTCTTCTGGCGGACGCCTTCGGCGACCTTGGCGGCGACGGCGGGCCAAAGGCCATCCAGCGCCGAGAGCCATTCTGGGCGGGGTTGCAGCGCCTCGCGCGGCGGCGCCCAGCTTGGCGGGGCGGACTGGGCCTTCACCGCATCAGGGCGATCAGCCAGGGAGGCGAAGAAATCGCGCCAGGACGGCTCGACCGAGGCGGGGTCGGCGGCCCAGCGGGCCTGAAGGGCCTCTACGAACTCGGCGTTGGCGCCGTAGAGAAAGGCCGTTTCCGCCAGAATCTCGTTCAACCGTCCTGAATCGTCGGCCATCAGTCTTGTCCTGCGCGGGGCAAGGCCCGCTGCGTCTAGGCGGAGTCGCGCGCGATGCGCCGGGCGCGAGCGAGGCGCTTGTTAGCTCAAGCTCACCTCGCGATGAACCCTTCGCGTGACTTGGAGGTCAAAATTTGCCCGATCCAAGGCGGCGCGCCTCCGGAACTCAGGATTCCGCGCTCAGGTGTCGAACCCGCCCCCGCTGAAGTCGTCCCCGCCGCCGCCGAAGTCCCCGTCTCCGCCAAAGCCGCCGCCCTGGCCGCCCTGGTCGCCATAATAGTTGTTCTCGATGATCTCGCCCGGGCCCCCGCCGAAGCCGCCAAAGCCGCCGCCGAACCCGCGTCCGCCGCCGAACAGGCTGGAGACGCCGCTGAACAGCAGATCACCGGCCGCGACGCCGGCGGCCATGGTCCCGACATTGCGCAGGAAGCTGCCGAGTCCGCCGCCGTTCTGGAAAGGGCCAGGGCCATAATAGGGCGCGGAGGGCGGCGGCGCCGGCGGCGCGGCGGCCGGGGCGCGGGCATACATGTCGGGCGTCGCCTGAGGGGCCTGACCTTGGGCGGCCTGACCTTGGGCGGCTTGTGCCCAGGGGCTGGCGCCGCCGAGGAAGCGCGGCGGCGGCGCGGCGACCTGCTGCTGGCGCAGTTCCGCTTCAAGCTGGGCGATCCGGTCCTGGGCCGCGTGCAGGGCCTGGTCCGACAGGATCGCATGCTGCACCAGGACATAGGCCGCGTCCGGCGCGGTCCGCAGGGTCTGCTGAATCATGCCCTCGGCGTCCGCGTCCTTGGGACCGGCCCGGGTCTGGGCGAGGTCCTGCAGAAAGCGCTGGAGCAGGGCCTGTTCGTCGCTCGTCATCGCGTCATCCTTGGAGAGAAGGCTGGGGAGAGAAGGCTTACGTCTCCGCTGCCCCGGCGCAGATGTGGGGACGCCGCCGGTCTCCGTCCAGGGCCGGCGCTCTCGCCTTCGGCTCCCGGAGTCTCAGCCGTTCGCGATCAGCCCTTGAGCAGCTCGACCAGGGTCTCGCCGAGCGCGGCAGGCGAGGGGGACACGCGAATCCCGGCCGACTCCATGGCCGCGATCTTGTCCTCGGCGCCGCCTCGACCGCCGGAGATGATGGCCCCGGCATGGCCCATGCGGCGTCCGGGCGGGGCGGTGCGCCCGGCGATGAAGCCGACCATGGGCTTCTTGACCTTCGAGTGCTTGATGAATTCGGCCGCGTCTTCCTCGGCGGAGCCGCCGATCTCGCCGATCATGATGATCGATTCGGTCGCCGGATCGGCCAGGAACATCTCCAACACGTCGATGAACTCGGTTCCCTTGACGGGATCGCCGCCAATGCCCACGGCCGTCGTCTGACCAAGGCCCACCTGGCTGGTCTGGAACACGGCCTCGTAGGTCAAGGTGCCCGAGCGCGAGACCACCCCCACCGAGCCCTTGCGGAAGATGTTCCCGGGCATGATGCCGATCTTGCAGGCCTCAGGGGTCAGGACGCCGGGGCAGTTGGGTCCGATCAGCCGCGACTTGGAGCCGCAGAGGGCCCGCTTCACGGCCACCATGTCCGTCACCGGAATGCCCTCGGTAATGCAGACGATCAGGGGGATCTCCGCGTCGATGGCCTCGAGGATCGAGTCCGCCGCGAACGGCGGGGGCACATAGCTGACCACCGCGTCCGGACGGGTCGCGGCGGCGGCTTCGGCGACCGTGTCGAACACCGGCAGGCCCAGATGCGTCGTCCCGCCTTTGCCCGGCGTCACCCCGCCGACCATCTTGGTGCCGTAGGCGATGGCTTGCTCCGTGTGGAACGAGCCCTGGGCGCCGGTGAGGCCCTGGCAGATGACCCGGGTGTTGTGACCGATCAGAATGGACATGCGAACGGGCTTTCGGACGGCTTCAAGGTAAGGGCGGAGCGGGGGACTGCCGGAGGGCGGCCTATTTCTTGATCTTGAGGATCTCGACGAACGCGCCCTTGCCGGCCGCGGATACGGTCAGGATGTAGAGTCCGTCGCCGGCGGCGACCTCGTCCATGCTCTGACCGGCCGCGAGGGCCTTGGGCGCGCTCAACGGCCCGGCGAACTGGAAGGTGGTCTTGGCGGCGCTGGTCTGGGCCGAGGGCACGCCGATCTTGGCGCCCACCGCTGAGGTCAGGGCTGCGAGGTTGGCGCTCGACGCCTGGAGCTGGCACTCCGAAGCCGTGATCGGGCCCTTGGCCCCGGTCCAGGTGTAGAGCGAAAACACCATGTCGCCGTCGTGCTTGGTTCGGGTGTCGCTGGCGGTGACCGTGAATCCCGAGATCGGCGCGCCTGCCGCTCCGCCCTTGGTCCAGCCCGCCTGATCGGCGGCCGCGACGACGCCCGCGGGGGCCGCGTCGCCGGCCATGCAGGTCTGGGCGAACGCGTCAAAGGCTGGCTCGGCGGCCTGGGAGGCGCTGGCGTCCAGCGTCGCGAAGGCGCTGACCGCTAGGGCGGCGGCGAGAGTGGAGCCTGCGGCTCCGGCGAGGCGAGATCGGGTCAAGGCGGGGATTCCTTCCGGCGGATTGGGATGGGACGGCGCGGGGCGATCAGGCCGCGCGCACGGCCTGGACGATCTTTTGTGCGCCATCGGCGAGGTCGTTGGCGGCGATCACGTTGAGACCGCTGCGCGACAGGATATCCTTGCCGAGCTCGACATTGGTGCCTTCGAGACGGACCACGAGCGGGACCTTCAGCCCCACCTCCTTGACCGCGGCGATCACCCCCTCGGCGATGATGTCGCAGCGCATGATGCCGCCGAAGATGTTGACCAGGATGCCCTTCACATTGGGATCGGCGGTGATGATCTTGAACGCGGCGGTGACCTTTTCCTTGGACGCGCCGCCGCCGACATCGAGGAAATTGGCCGGCTCGGCGCCGTACAGCTTGATGATGTCCATGGTGGCCATGGCCAGGCCCGCGCCATTGACCATGCAGCCGATCTCGCCGTCGAGCGCGATATAGGACAGCTCATGTTTGGAGGCCTCGATCTCCTTGGGGTCCTCCTCGTCGGTGTCGCGCAGGGCCACCACGTCAGGGTGGCGATAGAGGGCGTTGTCGTCGAAGCCGATCTTGGCGTCGAGCACGACCAGCTTGCCCGCGCCGGTGACGATCAGGGGGTTGATCTCCAGCAGGCTCATGTCCTCGCCCTTGAAGGCGGCATAGAGCGCGGGCAGCAGGGCGCGCATCTGCTTGGCCGCCTCGCCGGTCAGGCCCAGGGCCTTGGAGAGATTCGCGGCGTGGTGCGGCCAGGGGCCGGTCGCCGGATCGATGGCGAAGGTGAGAATCTTCTCCGGCGTCTTGTGAGCCACCTCCTCTATATCCATGCCGCCCTCGGTGGAGGCGACCACGGCGATCCGGCTCGTTTCACGATCCACCAGCAGGGAGAGATAGAGCTCCCGGGCGATGTCGGCGCCGTCCTCGATATAGAGCCGCCGCACCTTGCGGCCGTGCGGACCGGTCTGGTGGGTGACGAGCGTCATGCCGAGCATCTGCGACGCCAGATCCCGGACCTCGGCGACCGAGCGGGCCAGCTTGACGCCGCCGCCCTTGCCCCGGCCGCCGGCGTGGATCTGCGCCTTGACCACCCAGACCGGGCCGCCCAGACGCTCCGCCGCCGCCACGGCCTCGTCCACGCTGAATGCCGGCTCCCCGCGCGGGACCGGAGCGCCGTACTTCGCCAGCACAGCCTTGGCCTGATACTCGTGGATATTCATGAACGGGCGATCCTCGAACTTGGACGCCGTCGCCAGCGTCGCGCCGCTTATAGGGAGGGGGGCGCCGCCAAGGCAACCGTGCGCGGCGTGTTCCCGCGCGGCAATCGCCTCTCGCGCCCCCGCAAAAGCGATCAGCTCGTCTTGCCGAGCACCGCCGTGGCGCGGCGTTCGAGCTTGCCCCAGCCCACCCGATAGCCGCGGATCGCCGACGCCACCGACTTCACCACCACGTAGTACATGAGCTGGCGGTAGCCGAAGCGCTGGGCCGGAAGCCAGACCAGGTCGCGCCAGGGGGCCTTGCGCTCCAGCGCCATGCCCAGCGCCGCGGCCGAGAGGTCGAGGAAGATGAAGGCGGCCCAGTAGAAGACCGATCTTATGAAATCGTCCGGCGACCACTCCACGGGGTGGAAATAGCGCCCATAGATCGCCCAGGCGAGGGAGGAGACGATGGCCAGGTCCACCAGGGGCGCGGCCACGGTGAGAACGATCTGGAACAGCCAGATCTGTGGCAGGGCGACGAAGCCCAGCACGGGGCGCTTGGGATTGAACAGGCCCGCGCGGTGCTTCCACAGGCATTGCAGGGTGCCAAAGGACCAACGGAAGCGCTGGTTGAGCAGGCCCTTCACCGTGTCGGGCGCCTCGGTATAGGCCCGTGCGAACGAGTCGAACTCCACGGTCCAGCCGGCGCGCTGCACCGCCAGGGTCAGGTCCTGGTCCTCGGCCAGGGTGTCGGCCGGAAACCCGTTCAGCTCCTGCAGAACCGTCCGCCGCCAGGCTCCCACGGCGCCGGGCACCACGGTCACCGCCCCGAGCGCGGCCAGGGCGCGCCGCTCCAGATTCTGCGCCGTGACATATTCAAGAGCCTGCCAGCGCGTGATCAGGTTCAGTCGGTTGCCGACGATGGCGTTGCCGGCCACGGCCCCCACCTTGGGGTCGACGAACCAGCGCGCCAGCTTGCCCAGGGTCTGGGGCGGAAACAGGGTGTCGGCGTCCAGAGCCACGATGATGTCGCCCTGGGCCTGGGCAAGACCGCGATTGAGGGCCCGCGCCTTGCCGCCGTTCTCGAACGACAGCAGCGTCACCCGCGGCTCGTCGGCGAAGGCTTCGCGCACCACCCGCGCCGTGCCGTCCTTGGACCCGTCATCCAGAACCAGGACTTCGATGCGACCCCAGTCCGAGGCCAGGATCCGCGTCACCGAAGGCACGATGACCTTCTCTTCGTTGAAGCACGGGATCAGCACGGTGATCATCGGACCGGTGGCGGGGTCGAGATCGGCCGGCTCGCGCCCCGGCTCGCGGATTCGGTGCATCAGGGAGAGGCCGGCCAGGAACACCAGGCGGGCCAGACCAAGGACAATGGCCACGGTAAACAGGCCCTGCAGGATGTCGTTCAGATACCGGAAGAAGCCAAATCCCAGTCGGTCCAGGAACAGCGAAAAGCTCGACCTGGAGGTGGGCGGCAAGGCGTCCGTGCGGCTCATCCCGGCCAACTGGTCGACCGTGACCAGGCGATACCCGGCGGCCTGCAAGGCGTCGATCAGGTGCGGCAGAGCCTCCACCGTGCGGCTGCGGTCGCCGCCCGCGTCATGCAGGAGCACCACCTGTCCGGCGTGCTCGCCGGTCACCTTCAACCCCTCAAGCGTGCGTTGAACGATCAGCGTCGGGTCGGGCTTTTTCCAGTCGTCCGGGTCGATCCGCAGGCCGACGATCAGATAGCCGAGCTTCTGCGCCACGATCAGGGGGTCGACTTCCCCGGGGGTCGACGGCTCGGCGTCGCCGAAATAGGGCGGCCGGAAGAGCCGCATGGAGCGGCCGGTCAGGACCTGGAACAGACGCTGGGTCGTGTTGATCTCCAGGTCGGTCTGGGGCAGCGGCGTGACGCCGATATTGGGATGGGTCCAGGTGTGGTTGCCGACCATGTCGCCGTCGCGGATCTCGCGCTGCACCAGGTCCGGCCGGGCCTGCATGTTCTGGCCGATGACGAAGAACGTGGCGTTGACGTGCTTCTGCTCAAGGATGCTGAGAATCTTCGGCGTCCAGCGGCCGTCCGGTCCGTCATCGAAGGTCAGGGCCACCCAGCCTGGGTGGGCGCCATAGCGGTCGATGACATAGGACGTCGGCATGACCTTGTAGGTTTCGGCCGAGATCAGGCCGGTCTGCCGGTCCACACCCACCACGCGCCGCCCGGCCTTGGGCGCGGCGTCGACGTGCAGGATCTCGCCTGTTCCGTCGAAATCGACGCCCACGCTGGGGGCCACGGTCTCCAGGTTCACCGGTTGGGCGACGCCGAAGGGCTGGCGCAAATAGTTCCAGACGGAGGGGTCTTCAGAGCCCATCCGCCACAGGGCGTAGCCTTCCGGTCGATAGGGGTCGGTGACCTTCAATTCGTTGAAGAACGTCGCCACGTCGAGAAACCAGACGGCATGTTTGCGTCCGTCGTCGTCGACATAGCCAAAGGTCGGATTCAGCGTCGCCTCGTCCAGACCCACCTGGGCGTTGGCGTCGTGCGCGATCTGGGTGGCGTCGTAGAAGGTGATGGCGTGGGCGCTTGCCGGCCCCTTGGCGTCAGCCAGGGTCCAGTCATAGCCGTGGGCGCCCAGGGCCACGATCGTGTGGGCCGGATCGAGCCGGCGCATGTCGGTGGCCAGGGTCCTCTCGTACCAGTCCTGGCCGGTGACGGCGCCCGGCGCCCCGCCGCCCCAATGCTGGTCATAGGCCATCAGCACCACCGTATCGGTGACTTCGCCCAGGCGCCGGAGGGGCCAGGAGTCGTCGCCGAACGGGGTCGCGACCCAGACTTCCCGGCCGATCGGCTTGAGCGCGGCGCGCGCGGCGGCGAGGAAGGCGGGGTAGCGGGCCAGGGCCTGAGGCGAGAGGCCCTCGAGGTCGAACACATAGCCGGCCCAGCCCCGCTGCTTGGCGAGCGCCACCAGCCCCGCGATCAGGGTCTTCTGCCCGGCCGGGTTGGTCAAAAGGACGTTGCCCAGGTCGGCGTCCGGCGCGCCGTTGACGCCGTTATGGACCATGGGAAGGATCGAGGGCGGCGTGTGCGCCTGGGCGATCAAGGCCTCGGCCACGGGGTCGTTGGTGACCGAGAAGGTCCCAGGGCGGGCGCCCAGCAGCACCCACTGCGGCGAGACCACGTCGAGTTGGTTGACGTGCCGACGTAGCGACACCCGCGAACTCTCGTCCCAGGTGACATAGAAACCCACCGACAGGGGGCGGGACGGGGACCCGCGCTCGGCCTTGGCGGGGCGGGGAACCTGTCGCCAACCGTCCGGCCGACGGAAGTGGCGCTGCGCGGTCTCCTGGTGCAGGGCCTGCAGGACGCGGGGGTCCTTCAGCGTCACCTCCGGCAGGGTCGGGGCGAAGGCGAGGGTGGCGAAAAACGCCGCCACCACCAGGGCGGCCAGGGAGATGATGAGGCCCACGCCCAGATTGGCGCGGCGCGCACGCCGCCCCGTCGGGTCGTGAAACACGAAATCATCCATGAACCGCGACGTCGTCCCTCAAACGGTCTCGACCCGTCCCGGATCGCGAACGCCGTGGACAATGGCGCAAGCCAGGCATGCGCGCAAAGCCAAAGCCGCGACCCGGTCCCCTGGGCTCAGCCGCGCGACCTCGGCGCGGCGCGGGCGTCAGGCCAGGCTCGGATCGATCGTCTTGCAGGCGGCGATCAGCCCGCGCACCGAGTCCACCGATTTGGCGAACATGGCCTTCTCCGCCTCGTCGAGCGGGAACTCGAGGATCCGCTCGGCCCCGCCGGCGCCGATCACCACGGGCACGCCGACATAGAGGTCGGCCAGGCCGTACTGGCCCGAAAGATGCGCCGCGCAGGGCAGCACGCGCTTTTCGTCGAACAGATAGGACTTGGCCATGGCGATGGCGCTTTCGGCCGGCGCGTAATAGGCCGAGCCGGTCTTGAGCAGGGCGACGATCTCGCCGCCGCCGCCGCGGGTGCGCTTGACGATGGCGTCCAGGGCCTCCTGGCTCAACTGGCCCTGGCGCACCAGTTCGGGCAGGGGCAGGCCGCCGACCGTGGAGTGACGCACCATGGGCACCATGTCATCGCCGTGGCCGCCCAGGGTCCAGGCGTGGATGTCGCGCACCGACACGCCCAGGGCCTCGGACAGGAAGTAACGGAAGCGGGCGGAGTCGAGCACGCCGGCCATACCCACCACCTGCGCCGCCGGCAGTCCGGAAAACTCGCGCAGGGCCCAGACCATGGCGTCCAGCGGGTTGGTGATGCAGATCACGAAGGCCTTGGGGCAGTGGGTCTTGATGCCCTCGCCCACCGACTTCATCACCTTCAGGTTGATGCCCAGAAGGTCGTCCCGGCTCATGCCCGGCTTGCGCGCCACGCCGGCGGTGACGATCACCACATCGGCCCCGGCGATGTCGGCATAGTCGCCCGCCCCCTTGAGGTGGACGCTGGACTCGAACACGGGAGTCGCCTCGTCGATGTCGAGCGCCTTGCCCTGAGGAATGCCCTCGGCGATGTCGAACAGGACGACGTCGCCCAGCCCTTCGCGGGCGGCGATGTGGGCCAGAGTTCCGCCGATCATACCGGCGCCCACCAGGGCGATCTTGGCGCGGGCCATGGAATCCTCGAATGCAAACGGATGGGAAGAGCGCCGCGAGGCGCGGGGCGCGGTCTAGACCCGGCGGCGCCCGGCGGCAAGGCGCGCCCGCCAAGAGTCACATAGGCCGCCGCCGAAGAAGGACGGGCGTGCGGCCCGCCGGTGTGATGAGGACGCCGCGCCAGAATTCACGCCCCTGCCGCCTCAGGGTCAGACGCCAGGTCTCGTCCGGGCCGAGCCGCAGGTCGAGGCGCCGGCCCCGATGCACCGCCTTGGCGATCGGCTGCGGGGCTCCCGCGCCGGGTGACGACCAGGCGCCTTGCAGCTCCGCCCCCGCGGGCGCCGTGCGGGCGGGGTCGGCCAGGACGAGGTCGAGACGCGCTCGACCCGCGAGGTCGCTGACCACCCAAGCCCCATCCAGGGCCCCCTGCTCGGCCTCGGCCGCCGCGGCGGCGCCGTGGATTCGCCCATCCAGGGCCTGCGCGGCCCGGGCTGTCAGGTCGGCGGCCGGATCGGGCCCCGAATCGGCCCCCGAATCGGCATGGGCCTGGGCTGGAAGGCCGGCCAGGGTCAGCCCGGCGAGGACGGCCAGGCCCGCGAGGCGGAGGGGACCGCGCCTCACGCCGCCCCGATGGTCGCCGCGGCGATGGCTTCGGCCACCGCCACGATCCGCCGGGCTTCGGTCAGGTGCAGGGGCTCGGCCAGGCGGCCGAGCACGCGCAGGGCGCCCTTACCGGCGTTTTCTGGCGCGGCGAAGGCGGCGATCACCTCCCGGGCCCAGGACACCTCGTCCTCGGGGGGAGCATAGGCGGCGTTGCAGATCGCCAGGTGGCTCGGATGGATCAGGCTGCGCCCGTCAAAACCCAGGTCCGCGCCTTGGCGGCAGGTGGTCGCCAGGAGGTCCAGATCCTCGATCTCGTTGTGAACGCCATCCAGAGCGACGAGGCCGTGGGCGCGGGCGGCGGCGACGGTGAGGGCAAGGGCGGCCTGGAAGGGGGCGCGATCGGGGGTCTGGCGGGCGCGCATTTCCTTGGCCAGATCGTTCAGGCCGATGACGAGACCGCTCAGTCGCCCCTCGCCGCCGGCGCCGGCGATGGCGTCCAGGCGCAGGATCGCCTGCGGCGTCTCGATCATCAGCCAGAGCCGCGTCTGGGCCGGCGCGCCCCTGAGGCCGGCGGCATAGGCGGCGACGTCCTTCGGCCCCCGGATTTTGGGGGCGATCACCGCGTCGGGGCCCGCGCCCGCCGCTGCGGCGAGGTCGGCCGCGCCCCAGGGCGTCTCCAGGGCATTGACCCGGATCGCCACCTCGCGCCGGCCAAAGCCCCCGCCCCGCACCGCCGCCACGGCCGCCTCGCGGGCCGCGTCCTTCATCTCAGGCAGAACCGCATCCTCGAGATCGAGAATGACCACGTCGCAGTCGAGGCTTCGGGCCTTTTCGATCGCGCGGGGGTTGGAGGCGGGCATGTAGAGCGCCGAGCGGCGCGGTCTGTCGGTCATGGGTCCTCTCGCCTCGGCGGCCGCGCGTTTGGGCGCCGGGCCCATGGCGCGCGCGCCTGTGCGGTCGTACAACAAGAGACATGAGCATCCGACACGAGCGCGGCGCGCGCAACGTCCTGGGCGGAGATCTGGCCCCCTGTTCGATGGATCCGCTGACCGGATTCTACCGCAACGGCTGCTGCGAGACCGGTCCCGAGGACGTCGGTCAGCACACGGTCTGCGCGGTGATGACCGCGGAATTCCTCGCCTTTTCCCGGCGCGTGGGCAACGACCTGTCGACGCCCCGGCCGGAATTCGGCTTTGACGGGCTGCGTCCCGGCGATCGCTGGTGCCTTTGCGCGCCGCGCTGGATGGAGGCTCTGGAGGCCGGCGCCGCGCCGCGGGTGGTCCTGGAGGCGACGCACGAGGAGGTCCTCGCCATGGCCCCGCTGGGCCTGCTCAAGGATCACGCCGCCGACGTCAACGGGTAGGTGCGCTCGCGCCGATAGGACTGGCCATCCCGGGCCGGCCAGCTCGAATAGAGGTCAAACGCCCTGGCGCGAAACGGGGCTGTGCGCAGCAGGTTGTGCGCCGCCAGCCAGGCGGCCGCGACGCTGGGCGGGGTATGGTCGAGATAGGCCAGGGTCACGTGCGGGGTGAAGGTGCGCGTATCGGCGACAAGGCCGGCGCGACGGGCGGCGCGCTCGCATCGCCGATTGAGATCGCGCAAAGCGGCCGGCGCCTCGACGCCCGCCCAGAGATGATGCGGCGCGCCGCCTCTCTGAAAGCTACCAACCCCGACCAGGGCCAGGTCGAACCCCTCGCCCGCGACGCCGGCCAGCTCCGCGTCCAGATCATCGGCCTGACGCTCATCGATCTCGCCGAAAAATCGCAGGGTCAGGTGCAGTTTGTCAGGCGTGTGCCAGTGCGCGCCCGGCACGCCCGCCATCAGGGGCGACAGCCGCTCGGCGATGTCCGGCGGGATGGGGAGGGCGGCGAACAGGCGAATCATGGCGGAGGCGGCCCGTTCAGGAGCACGAGGGATACGCCATCATGGCCCGGCGCCCGCCCGGCGTCATCGCCCGTCCGCCAATGAGCCCCGTCCGGCTGACCCTGTCCGGTCGGCCTTGTCGGGTTGGCCTTGTCGGGTTGGCCTTGCGATGGCCCACTTCGAAGCCGATATTCTGCAAAGCTGGCCATCCGGGAGGGATGGCCTGGAAATGAGGTTCTTCGCTCATGAGCGATTTCAATCGAGGTCTTGCCCAGCCGGGTCAGGTCGCCGCGCCGAACATGGCGCTGGATGCCGGCCTGCGCGCCTTCATGCTGGGCGTCTATAACAAGGTGGCCCTGGGCCTCGTGCTGTCGGCGGCGCTCGCCTATGTGACCGGCACGGTCCCGGCGGTGTCGCATCTGCTGTGGCAGGATATGGGCATGGGCCGTCGTGGTCTCACCCTGCTGGGCATGGTGGTGAGCTTCGCCCCGCTGGCGATCCTGCTGTTCCAAGGCTTTGCCCGCCGCCAGTCGCCGGAAAGCGCCAACGTCACCTACTGGCTGATCGTGTCGTTGATCGGCGCGTCCATGGGCTCGCTGTTCATGTTCTACGCCGGCATGGACATCTTTCAGACGTTCCTGATCACGGCGGCGGCGTTCGGCGGCCTTTCGCTCTATGGCTACACGACCAAGCGTGACCTTTCCCCCATGGGCAGCTTCCTGATCATGGGTGTGATCGGCCTCTTGATCGCCATGGTGGCGTCGATCTTTATTCCCTCACCGGGGCTGGTCCTGGCGATCAACGTTCTGGGCGTCGGCATCTTTGCGGGCCTGATCGCCGCGGACACCCAGCGCCTGAAGATGACCTATTACTGGATCGGCGGCGACCAGGCGGCGATGAGCGTCGCCACCAGCTATGGCGCCCTCAGCCTGTATCTGGACTTCGTGAACCTGTTCCGCTTCCTGCTCTATTTCGTGGGCGGCGGGTCGCGGCGCTGAACGGCGTTCGGCCCATCGAAACAGGCAAGGCCCCGGAGCGATCCGGGGCCTTTTTTGCAGCGCGTCGAGCGCCTGGCGATCACGAGACCACGGCGAATCGCTTGCGATCGAACACCTTGAGCACCTGGGCGAGGTCTGGCCCGCGCTTGAGGATCAGTCCGCCCTGGGCCACCACCGACCACGCCCCCTGTCGCGCGGCCTGGGCCGGGCGCTTCTCGATGCGATAGAGCGGCGCCTCGCTGGCCCGACGAAAGACCGAGAACACCGCCGCGTCGCGCAACCCGTCGATGGCGTAGTCGCGCCAGTGCCCCTGGGCGACCATCCGGCCATAGAGCTGCAGCAACTGATCGAGCTCGCGGCGGTCGAAGAACACGCGGGGCGCGGGACGCTGGGCGTTGGCGGCGGCAAGGTCGGGGCTCATCACGGCCGAGCTTAAGGCCAAGTGCGCGCATCTGGCGAGGGGGGAGCGCGCCCCGAAATCACCTTAGTTCGGACCGGTCTTGGCCTAAGACGAGAGCGATAAGGTGAGGGTCGGTTGATCGGAACCAAGACGGCTTCGGTATCTGAACAGCCCCCCCAGCCCTCGAGGTCGGCTTTGGCGGCCGATCAACCGACACCCCTCCCCCTCACAGTCTGACATGCACGGGCCCGTCCGCGGCGGATCGCGCACGCCCTTGCGGTCTTCAGCTTGCCTTGGTCGGGGATCGGGGCGGGACTTCACGCGCCGCCAGGACAGGACCGCCGCGCGCCCGCTGCACCAGGATCACGGTGGCGAGGCCCGGTGTGGATGCTGGCGATTTGGGCAGAGTGAAGTCACGCGCCGCGCCGCGCCAGACGCCCAGGCGCGTCATGTCGCGCACCACGTCATGATAGGCGACCGTCGCGCCGCGGTTGTCCCCGGCCTTGACCTGCACCGGCGCCGGCGTCGCCTCCACATGCAGGACCAGAACCTCCGCTCCCCCAGCCGGTGGCGCGCCCCCGCCCACATGCAGGCGTCCATCGCGTCGAAGGGTCAGGCGTGGACCGCGCCTTTCGGCCCGGCGCGCCCGGGCGAGCAGTCTGTCGATCGCCGCCCCGTCGTCTCCGGGGGCCTGGCCAAGTCCGTCCACCACGACCTGTGGCGTATAGACATCGCGCGGGCCCAGCCGCCGCGCATAGGCCTTTTGCCTCAGGGTGTAGGCCGGGTCGGCGAACGTGTCCTTCCAGCCCAGATAGTCCCAGTAGTCGACCGGGAAGGTCAGGGCGATGACGCCCTTGCGCGCCGCCAGATCCGCGAAGCCCGGATAGGCCTTGTCGCAGGTGACGCAGCCTTGAGCGGTGTAGAGCTCGACCACGATCGGCCGCGCATGGACGTCGCGCCGGGCGACCGGCGCGGAGGCGCCGGCGTCCGCCTGCGCCAGTGCGGGCGCCCCCAGGCCCAGCCATGAGGCGACAAGCGCCCCGGCCAGGACCCGGGTCATGGGGCGGGTCCGCCGCGTCTCGCGTCGCACCTTCACCCGACATGCCACTGCCCGCGTCATCGTCTCGCAGATAGCCGCATGAGGGCGCCGGTGCGGTTCACGAAGCCGTGACCGGCCGCGCGCCCCGAGCCAGGCTCAGGCCTCTTCCCGCGCCAGGTTGCGCAGCACGTAGTTGAGCACGCCGCCGTTCTTGAAATAGGCGAGCTCCACAGCGGTATCGATGCGGCAGCGCACGGGGAAGCGGGCGATCTTGCCGTCGGCCGGGCGATAGAGCTCGACCATGAGCTGGCGCCGAGGGGCGAGGTCCTCAAGGTCGCGGATGGTGACGATCTCCTCGCCGGTCAGGGAAAGCCGCTGCCACCCGTCAGCCAGGAACTGCAGGGGCAGGACCCCCATGCCCACCAGATTCGAGCGGTGGATGCGCTCGAAGCTTTCCGCGATCACGGCGCGGACCCCGAGCAGCTTCACGCCCTTGGCCGCCCAGTCGCGTGAGGAGCCGGTGCCGTATTCCTTGCCCGCGAAGATCACCGCGCCGCGCCCCTCGGCCTTGTAGCGCATGGCCGCGTCATAGATCGACATCACCTCACCGGACGGGAAGTGACGGGTGACCCCGCCCTCGATCTCCGGGGTGATGCGGTTGCGGATGCGGATATTGGCCAGGGTGCCGCGCATCATCACTTCGTGATTGCCGCGCCGCGCGCCATAGGAGTTGAAATCCGCCTGGCTCACCTGACGCTGGGACAGATACTCGCCGGCCGGCGAGGTCTTGCGGATATTCCCCGCGGGCGAGATGTGGTCGGTGGTGATGGAGTCGCCGAAAATGCCGAGGATCCGCGCTTCGACGATGTCGCGCACAGGCTCGGGCTCCATGGCCAAGCCCTCGAAATAGGGTGGGTTCTGGACGTAGGTCGAGCCCGGCTCCCAGGCATAGGTCTCGCCCGCGGGCGCCTTGATCGCCTGCCAGCGCTTGTCGCCCTTGAAGACGTCGCCGTAGCGCTTGGCGAACATGCTCTCGCTGATCACCTTGCGCTGGATCGCCGCGATCTCCGCGCTGCTTGGCCAGATGTCCTTGAGGAAGACGTCCTTACCGCCCTTGCCCTTGCCCAGGGGCTCCTTGTCCAGGTCGATCCGCATGGAGCCGGCCAGAGCATAGGCGACCACCAGGGGCGGCGAGGCGAGATAGTTGGCCCGCGTGTCGGGATTGACCCGGCCCTCGAAGTTGCGGTTGCCCGACAGCACAGAGACGGCGACGAGGTCGTTGTCCTGGATGGTCCTGGAGATCGACTCGGCCAGAGGCCCCGAATTGCCGATGCAGGTGGTGCAGCCATAGCCCACCAGATTGAAGCCCAGCTTGTCGAGCGAGGCGGTCAGCCCCGCCTTGGCCAGATAGTCGGTCACCACCTGCGAGCCCGGCGCCAGGGAGGTCTTAACCCAAGGCTTCACCTTGAGGCCCTTGGCCACGGCGTTCTTGGCCAGGAGTCCCGCGGCGATCAGCACGCTGGGATTGGAGGTGTTGGTGCAGGAGGTGATGGCCGCGATCACCACATCGCCATCGCCCAGGTCGAAGGTCTCGCCGGCCACGGGCGCCCGGGGGGCCGCTTCGGACTTGCCGAACTCGCTCGACAGGGCGTCGGCGAAGGCGCCGGCGGCGTCGGCCACCAGCACCCGGTCCTGCGGCCGCTTGGGCCCGGCGATCGAAGGGGCGACCGTCGAGAGGTCCAGCTCCAGCGTGTCGGTGAAGACCGGCGGGGCCATGCCCGGCTCGACCCACAGGCCCTGCGCCTTGGCATAGGCCTCCACCAGGGCGGCGCGCGCCGCCGAGCGGCCGGTGGCGAGGAGATAGTCGATGGTCGACCGGGTCACCGGGAAGAAGCCGCAGGTGGCGCCGTATTCGGGGGCCATATTGGCCAGGGTCGCCTGATCCTCCACCGTGAGGTGGTGCAGGCCATCGCCGAAATACTCGACGAACTTGCCCACCACGCCGCGCTTGCGGAGCATCTGGGTGACGGTGAGGACGAGGTCGGTGGCCGTGGCGCCCTCCGGCAGGGCGCCGGTCAGGTGGAACCCGATGACTTCCGGCAAGAGCATGGGAATGGGTTGGCCGAGCATCGCGGCTTCGGCCTCGATGCCGCCGACGCCCCAGCCCAGGACCGAAAGACCGTTGACCATGGTGGTATGGCTGTCCGTGCCCACCACGGTGTCGGGATAGGCGAGGGTCGAGCCGTCGGTCTCCAGGGTCCAGACGGTCTGGGCCAGATGCTCGAGATTCACCTGGTGGCAGATGCCGGTGCCGGGCGGCACGACATGGAAATTGTTGAATGCCTGAGCGCCCCAGCGCAGGAAGCGGTAACGCTCCATATTGCGCTCGTACTCGCGCGCCACGTTCTCCTCGAAGCTCGCGGCCGTCCCGAAATTGTCCACCATCACCGAGTGATCGATGACCAGATCCACAGGATTGAGCGGATTGATCTTCTGCGCATCGCCGCCGAGCTTGGCGAGCGCGTCGCGCATAGCCGCCAGGTCGACCACGGCGGGAACGCCTGTAAAGTCCTGCATCAGCACCCGCGCGGGCCGGAAGCTGATCTCGTGCTGAGACTGGCCGCCCCGGGCGATCCATTGCGGAAAGGCTTCGATGTCGGCGGTCGAGACGGTCGCGCCGTCTTCGCAGCGCAGCAGGTTCTCCAGCAGAATCTTCATCGACACCGGCAGGCGGGCAATGCCATCGAGACCTGCCTCTTCGGCGGCCGGAAGGCTGTAATAGTCGTAGGAGAGATCGCCCACCGCCAGGGTGCGGCGGGTCTTGAAGCTGTCCAGAGACGCCATGTTGGGGGAGTCCTTTTCCTGTTCCAGGCCGTCCGAAAATCGGTTCGGAGGATCGCGCGCGAGCCGATGCGGACTCACAGGGTCCGCACCGCGCAGCGTCGTCCCCGTGCGGCCGCGCTCCTCATAGACCGGGCGCCCCAATCCGTCCATGCGCCGCGCGCAGCGGCTGCGGGAGGGGGACAGACGGGCTCATGATCGCCGCGCTTGAGATCCTGGACCTCGCCGCGCGGCGCGGCGAGCGGCGCCTGTTCGGGGGTTTTGGCCTTCGACTCGCGGCGGGCGAAGCGGTGGCCCTGACCGGGGCCAACGGCGCGGGCAAGACCACCCTTCTGCGCATCGTCGCTGGCCTGATTCGCCCCGAGTCGGGGCGCGTGCGGATCCTGGACGCGACGGGCGAGGCCGATCTTGCGGCGTGTCGCGCCACGCAGATCCATCTGGTCGGCCACCACGACGCCCTCAAGGGCGGGCGCACCGCCGGCGAGGAGCTCGACTTCCAGGTCCGCTGGACCGGAGGGACCGCCTCGGACGCCGCCCGCGCGGTCGACCGGCTTGGCCTGACCCGGCTTCTGGCGCTGCCGGTGCGGGTCCTTTCCGCGGGCCAGAGGCGGCGCCTAGCCCTGGCGCGTCTGATCGCCAGCCCCCGGGCCCTGTGGCTTCTGGACGAGCCGCTCGCTCCGCTGGACGCGGCGCACCGCGCCCTGCTGGGGGAGATCATGGCCGAGCATGTGTCGAGAGGCGGTCTGATCCTGGCCGCGGTGCACGATCCTCTGCCCATCCCCGCGCGGGACGCGAGGCTGACGCCATGAGCGCCCTGGCCCTGCTTTTGCGGCGCGAGATCGCCCTGGCCTGGGGGCGGGGTGGCGGACCGCTCCTGGCGCTCGGCTTCTACGCCGCCGCCGTGGTCATGCTGCCCCTGGCCCTGGGCCCGGAGCCGGCGCGCCTGGCGGCGGTCGCGGGCGGGGTGGCCTGGGTGCTGCTGGCGCTCTCCAGTCTGCTTTCGCTCGAGCGCCTGTTCGAGCGAGATTTCGAGGATGGAGCCCTGGACCTGTTGACCCTTGGCCCTCTGCCGCTGGAGGCGGTGGCGGCGGCCAAGTGCCTCGCCCAATGGCTGGTCGCCGGGGCGCCTCTGGCCCTGGCCGCGCCCGTCGCGGCCGTCGCTCTGGGGGCAAGCCCTCGTCTCGCCGGACCGCTCCTTTTGGTTTCAGCCCTCGGCGGTCTTTCCTTCGCCTTCCTGGGGGGGACGGGCGCGGCCCTGGCCTTGGCCAGCCGCCGGGGCGGCCTGCTGATCGCCGTGGTGGTCCTTCCGCTGCTGACCCCGCCGGTGATCTTCGGCGGCGCGGCGCTCGACCGCCTGGCCCTGGGCATGGCCTGGGGGCCGCCTCTTGCGCTTCTCGCCGCCTATGCCGCCGCGACCGTCGCGCTTTGTCCCCTGGCCATGGCTGGGGCCTGCCGCAACGCGCTCAGCTGAGGCGACGCCTCTCGACGCTGGCGCGGCGCCGCGCCTAAGCTTCCCGCGACATGCATCCAAGGGGGGAATCGCTATGTCCGATCCATTCGTCGCGCGGCGCGCCCTCGTGGGGCTGGGGGCCGCGGGCGCCGCCGCGAGCCTCGGCGCTGTCGCCCGGGCGCAGGGCGAGCCTCCCGCCGGCCCCTGGCGGCCGACCTTCGAGCCGCAGGACGCCTGGCTCGACCGGCC
>DAIDGR010000046.1 GCA_027452265.1 Caulobacteraceae bacterium | reverse complement strand
TCAGATAGCGCTGGATGTAGGAATCGTGGGCCTCGGCGTGCTCGGCGGGCATGAGAAGATTGACGTTGCGGCCCAGAACCTCGTCGCGCGTCCAGCCAAACAGCTGCTCGGCCGCCGGGCTGAACGATTGGATGATCCCCTCAGTGTCGATGACGATCATGGCGTCGGGCACGGTGTCGAGAATCGACTGGAGATGGGCCTGGCGCTCAAAGACCCGCCGGCTCATGGCCTCGGAACCGGCCTGGACCCGGCGCAGCCGCCCCCCTCCCAGGCCAATGGCCACACCCAGGCCCGCGAACAAAGCCGCGTCGACGGAATTCGGCACGGCGTCGACAGGATGGGGCAGGAGCGCCTCGCCCGCGATCAGGGCGGCGAAGGTGGCGACAAAGGTGGGAGTGGCCCCGCCCACAAGCGCCGTGACCAGGAGGGTCGGCACGAAGGACAGAAAGATCACGCCGTTCCCCAGCCAGGGATCCAACGCGAGCCGAACTCCGAAGGTCGCGGCGATGCAGGCCAGGGCGACGCCATAGGCCGCGTAAGGACCCGGTCCGCCCCGGCGCGGGGGTGGCGCCGCGTCCAGGGCGCGAAACAACCGGTCCATGTGAAGTTGGTAGAAAGGTGACGCGCGAACCGCAACCCCTGGCCGCGTCGCGGGGATAAGGACAATCCCCTAGGGGCTCACCCCGAATATCTCCGCATCCCCATCCCCTTTAGGTCTGTTCGTCGCGACCTGGAGGAACGGGCCATGGCTTTTGAACCTATTTCCGAGCATCTGGCGCCTGCCGCGACAGTCGGCCGGCTGATTGAGCTTACACTCGGCCTCAGCCTCCCCGGCTCCGTCCTGACGCTGAGCCCCGATGAGGAGGTGTTCGCCGAGGAGGAAGAGGCGGCCTTCGTCTACAAGGTCGTATCCGGCGCGGTGCGCACGACGCGTCTGTTGAGCGACGGGCGGCGCCAGATCGGCGCCTTCTACCTGCCCGGTGATGTGTTCGGGCTGGAGTCCGGGCCGGTCCATCGCTTCTCCGCCGAGGCGATCAAGCCCACCAAGGTGGCGATGGTTCGGCGTAGCGGGGTCGAACGCGCCGCCGCGCAAGACCCGGTTGCGGCGCGTCAGCTCTGGCTGCTCGCGGCCCATGAACTGGAGGACCTCCAGGACCACATGGTCCTGCTCGGTCGCAAGACCGCGGTGGAGCGGGTGGCCAGCTTCCTCGTGAAGCTCTCGCAGCGGGCCGACACCCGCGTCATCGACCTACCGATGTCGCGCAACGATATCGGCGACCATCTGGGCCTCACCCTGGAGACGGTCTCACGCGCCATGAGCCAACTGGCCCGCGATCGGGCGATCAGCCTGCCCAATGCCCGCCACGTGGTGCTCAACAACCTTTCAGCCTTGACCTGCTGAGGCGTGCGACCGGGCGGCCGCGCAACGTGCGCGGCGCGCGGATTTGACCTGACGCAAGGCCGTCAGAGGTCGGACGCGGGAGCCTCGTCCCGACGCCTGAGCCCCCGCAAGCCCGGCGGGGAGACCAAGCCGACGCGCAAGACCTAAGACGAGAGGAGAACGTCCATGCCCGACTCCGACACCCTCTACCTGGCGGCCATCATCGGCGCCTTTGGCCTTTTCATCTCGACCGTGGCCTGGGCCCAATGGTTCACCCGGCCCCGACGTCCGAACCCCTCACCGTCCACGGCGCAGACCGGGGTCGCCGCCAAGCCCCCGCAGACGGGCCGGCGCACGGCCCCCAGGGCGGCCGGGGCGACCCTGAAGACCCACGCCTGAACCGCGGCGTCAGCTGGCGGCCCGCTCCAGGCCGGCGGTCAGCGCCTCGGCCTTCGCGAACAGGGCCGGATCGATCTTGAGGCCGCTGGCGGCGGCGTTTTCGTCGACCTGATCGGGACGGCTGGCGCCGATGATCGCCGAGGCGACATTGGGCTCGCGCAGCACCCAGGCGAGCGCGAATTGGGTCAGGCTGCAGCCGGCCTCGGCCGCCAGGGGCTTGAGCTTCTGCACCGCCTCCAACACCTCGGGCCGCATCCAGCCGCGAATGGGCTGACCCATGGAGTCGCTTGCCGCCCGCGTGCCTTCGGGGATCGGGGCGCCGGGCAGGTATTTGCCGGACAGAACCCCTTGGGCGATCGGCGACCAGACGATCTGGGACACGCCATGGGCGGCGCAGAGCGGGATGACCTTGGCCTCAGGCCGCCGCCAGAGCAGCGAATATTGCGGCTGGCTGGAGACGAAGCGGGCCCCGCCGGGGAGGTCGATGGCCGCCTGGATCTGCGCCGGCGACCACTCGGAAAAGCCGATCCAGCGCGCCTTGCCCTGCTCCACCACCCGGGTCAGCGCCTCCATGGTCTCCTCCAGGGGCGTGTTCACGTCGTAGCGATGGCACTGATAGAGATCGACATAATCGACCCGCAGGCGCTGCAACGAGGCGTCGATCTGCTTGGCGATCTGCGCCGCCGACAGTCCCTGATCGGTGTCGCTCATCTGGCCGAACACCTTGGTGGCCAGGACATAGGAGTCGCGCGCCCGCCCGGCCAGAAGCTCGCCAAGGACGCTCTCCGCCGCGCCCCGGCCATAGACATTGGCCGTGTCGATGAAGTTGATCCCCACCTCGAAGGCACGGTTGAGGCAGGCCTCCGCCTTGTCCCGCTCCACGCCGACCCCATAGGTGAGCCAGGAGCCCAGGGAGATTTCCGACACCATCAGATCGCTGGCGCCCAGCTGGCGGTATTTCATGGGGTCCTCCTCGAATGCGATTGTCTTGTTGGCGACTTCCTTGGCATGGCCAGAGCGACTCGGCCAAGCGGCGTGATCTCGCCCGGCCCTCGGGGCCGAGGCTCAGCGGCTCACATCAACCACGACGCGGCCGCGCACCTGCCCGGCGAGGATCTTCGGCGCCAGGGCCATGACGTCCCCCAGCCCGACGGTCGTCGTCATGGCGGCGAGCCGGGCGAGATCGAGATCGCGCGCCAGCCGCCCCCAGGCCTCGACCCGGCGGGGCGTGGGGCACATCACCGAATCCACGCCCATCAGCGTCACCCCGCGCAGGATGAACGGCGCCACGGAGCCAGGCAGGTCCATGCCCTGGGCGAGACCGCAAGCCGCCACGGCGCCGCCATAACGGGTCTGGGCGAGGGCGTTGGCCAGGGTGTGACTGCCGACGCTATCGACCACTCCGGCCCAGCGCTCCTTGCCAAGCGGCCGGCCGGGCGACGCCAGCTCGGCGCGGTCGACAATCTCCGCGGCCCCCAGGCTCCTCAGATAGTCCGCTTCGCCCGGTCGGCCGGTCGAGGCGATCACGCGATAGCCAAGGCCCGCCAGCAGGGCCACGGCGACGCTTCCCACGCCTCCAGCCGCTCCGGTCACCAGCACATCCCCTGATGCGGGGGCGACGCCGCCGGCCTCCAGGGCCAGGATGCAGAGCATGGCGGTGTAGCCCGCCGTCCCGATCGCCATGGCCTGGTGGAGGTCAAGCCCTGGCGGAAGTCGGACCAGCCAGTCGCCCCTGACCCGGGCGCGCTGGGCGTAGCCCCCATCGTGGCTCTCGCCCACCCCCCAGCCGTTCAACACGACGAGATCGCCGGGCGCGAAGCCTGGATGGTCCGAGCGGGTCACTTCGCCCGCGAAGTCGATGCCCGGCGTCAGAGGCCAGCGTCGGACGATCGGCGCGGCGCCGGTCAGGGCAAGTCCGTCCTTGTAGTTGAGCGTCGAGGCGGCGACGTTGATCTCGACATCCCCCTCCATCAACGCGCGGTCGTCCAAGTCCGTCAGGGTCGCGGTCTGACCGCTGTCGGTCTTGGTCAGACGGATGGCGCGAAAGCTCATGGGGCGTCTCCTTCCTGGTCCGGCGTGGCCTGGTCCGGCGCGGCTTGGCCAAAGCGCTCGCCGCGCTTGCCGCGAAGGGCGAGATCGACGGTCTGCAGGCGCCGCTCGCCCTCCACCCGGTGGGGCATGCCGGGCAGGTAAAGCATGGCCTGATAATCGCCCAGCGAATCCTCCAGGGCCTGAGAGAATCCCTGGGCGTCCTGATGCTTGTTCATCTGGATCTTGATGAAGCGCAGGGCGTCGGGACTGTTTTCAGCGACACGGCGCGCCCAGGCGTAGGTCTCGCGCTCCAGGTCCGCCGGGGCGAACACCCGGTTCACAAAGCCCATCTCCTGGGCCTCGGCCGCGGAGATGAAGCGGCTCTCGAAGCAAAGCTCCTTGGCCCTGCGCACCCCCACATCCCAAGGGATCGACATGTACTCCACAAATCCGGCGAGGAACTCGGCGTCGGCGGCGGCGAACACCACGTCCATGGCCGCGGCCAGCATCCAGCCGGCATAGATGCAATAGCCCTCCACCAGGGCGATGGTCGGCTTGGGGAAGTTGCGCCACTTGACCAGCAAGTCGAGATTATAACGCTTGAACTGGTCGTAGGTCTGAATGCCGGGCCGGGCCCCCAGGGACTGGCGATAGGCGAGATCCTCGGGCGTCCCCAGGTCATGGCCGGTGGAGAAGACCCCGCCCGCCCCGCGCACGATCACCACCCGCACCCCTTCGTCGTCCCTGGCCAGGTCGAAGGCCCGATCGATCTCGTCCAGCATGCGGTAGCCCTGGGCGTTGCGATAGGTCGGACGGTTGAGGGTGATCACCGCCAGAGGCGCGGCGACCTCATAGAGAATGTCATGAAAGGCCAAGCCGAAGTCTCCTGCGAACACACCGGGCGCCTCTTCCTCTTACGGTCTCCGGGCGCCGGCTTGAATGCGGATTCGAGAGGCGGGCCCTGGCGTCCGCGCCGGTCTCGACGCGCCGCCGCGGCGCTGCTAACCCATGCGGACACGGCGCATGGGGATGGAGTTCCCCAAAACCGCCCCGCCCCGGGGCTGATGACTCCTACCGCTCGGCGACGAGAGGAGGAGCCTATGTCCGGAACGCCGCAAATTCTGCGCCACATGCGACCAACCCCAGATAACCTTGCCTCCAGCGCGGCGCGGCGCCGCGCTGTCGACCGGCCGTAATCGGAGACCCTCGCTTGACGCTTCTCACCTATTTCTGGGTCGGTCTCGGCGGCGCCCTGGGCAGCATGGCCCGGCTGGGTGTCGGCGTCCTGGTCTCGCGGGCCCTGGGCGACGCCTTTCCCGTGGGAACCCTGGCGATCAATGTCATCGGCTCGTTCGTCATCACCTTCTTCAGCACCCTGACCCTGGAGGCGGGCCCGCTGCGCCAGACGCCGCCCGACGGCCGGGCCTTCGTCGTGGCCGGCGTATGTGGCGGCTTCACCACCTTTTCCTCATTCAGCCTGCAGACCCTGGCCCTGGCCCGATCCGGTCAGATCAACGCGGCGGCGCTCTATGTCGGGCTGTCGGTGATCCTGTGCCTTCTGGCCGCCTGGGCGGGACTGCTCGCCGGCGCCGCGATCAACGGGGCTCTGAGGAGATAGGCGTGCGGATTCTGGCGGTCCTGACCGAAGCCCGGGGCGTCGCAGCCGGACTCGACGCGGCCCTCGCCGCCGCACGGGTTGATCCGGACAGCCGGATCGAAGCCCTGCACGTCAAGGTGGATCCGGCCCATCTGGGCGTCGCCCCGGAAGAGGCGGCCCTGCAACAACTGCGTCAGGCACAGGACGGGACCGCCGAGGTCCGCGCCAGCGCCGTGCGCGCCGCCTTCGCCGGCTGGCGCGAGTCGGCGAGCGCCGCGGACCGCGGTCGGGTGACCTATGGCGAGATTGTGGGCGCCGAGGCCGACGCCATCCGTCAGGCCGGTCGGGACGCCGACCTCCTGGTGCTGACCCGCCCCGGCGACCTGGACGCGGCCGACGCCCTGCACACCGCGATCTTCGAGCTTCGGGGCCTTTGTCTCCTGCCGCCATCGGAACCTTCGGTCAGGGTCGCGTTTGAGCGCCTCGCGATCGCCTGGGCGCCGGGCGGGGGCGTCGAACGGGCGATCCGCCTTGCCCGACCCTGGATCGCCGCCGCCGACAGGGTGTCGCTGATCGCCATCCAGCGCGATGGACATGATCCCGCCCTGGCCGAGGGCGAGGCCCTGTTGCGCCAGGCCGGCGTCGAGACGGTCGAGATCGTTCTGCGGGCCGCCGACGCGCGAGCACGGGGCGAACAGCTCCTGGCGCTGGCCAAGGAGGTCGGGGCCCAGGCCATGGTCATGGGCGCCTTCAAGCGGGGCGCCTGGGTCGAATGGGCGGTCGGGGGCACGACGCGGCGTCTGCTGGAACATGCCCCATTGCCTCTGCTCCTGGCGCACTGAGGCCGCCTGGCGGGGACCGAGGAGGCGAATCGTCACCCCCCTTGAGACAGAGCACGATTCAGCGTCTTCGCCGGTCGACGAAAACGCATCGTGCTCTGAAGCGCGTTGCTTTTGATGGAGCCAACCCGGCGCTTCGCAACGCGCTCAAGAACTTTAGGACAGAGCACGATTCAGCGTCTTCGCCGGTCGACGAAAACGCATCGTGCTCTGGCGCCACGCTATGATGCAGGGCCATGGCGCGAATCCTGTTTGGCGAAAAATATGACTGGGCGGCCGGCATCCGGGCCACGCTCGATCCGGCGCGGTTTGCCTTTGATTTCGGCCCGCCCGCCGCCCTGCAGGCGGAACACGATCTCTTCGTTCCCCTTTGCCTGCGCGACTATGACGGCCTTCGCCTCAATCCTGAGGTCCTGAGGCGCTGCCTGGCGCCGCGCGCGGAGGTCGTGGCGCTTTGTCAGGACAAGCTGGCCTTCAACCGCTTTCTGATCCGGGCGGGCCTTGGCCGCTACGTGCCCCGTCTGCTTGACGCGCCTCTGGCCGCCGCCCCCTTCGTGATCAAGCCCCGCTGGGGCGAGTGGGGTCTTGGCGTGAAGGTGATCCCGTCGTCGGATTCGGGCCTGGACGCCGCCGACCGGGCGCAACTGGCGGAGGGTCAGGCCTTCCTGCAGGCCTATGCGCCGGGCGCGCGCGAGTTCGCCCTGCACGTGGCGGCGCGCGATGGCGTGCTGATCTGGAGCCGGCTGATCGCCCACGAGATGGGCGCGGAGTCGCACATGGGGCAGACCCGATACGTCAAGGGTCGCGACCGCCAACCCCTCTCCTCTTATGCCTGGGATCAGGATCCAGGGCTGGGCGTCTTCGCCGAGATTCTCGCGCGTCTGGGTTACGAAGGAACCGGCTGCTTCGACTTCAAGCTGGGCCCCGAGGGACCGCTGATCTTCGAGTTCAATCCCCGCCCGGGCGCCTCGATCGTGACTGAGGTCAATTCCTGGATCGCGGTCCTGCTGGAGTCGGTTCAGGCGAAGCCCTGATCCGCCAGCCAGAGGCCGAACAGGTCCAGCCAGCCATCCGAGGGTAGTCCCTGCCTGCCGGTCCCAAAGCCGTGGCCGCCGCGACGATAGGCGTGCAGCTCGGCCGGACGGCCGGCGTCGGTCCACGCCTCGAACAGGCCCCGGGTGACGGTGAAGAGAAGCTGGTCGTCCACCGCCACGGCGATGAACAGGGACGGGGCGTCCGGCGGAACCGGGCGATCGCCGGTCTCGCCCCCATAGATCGGCGCGGCGAAGGCCAGAGGGGGACCGCCGGGGTCCAGGGCCATGTCAGCGGTCAGAAAGCCGCCGGCGGAAAAGCCGATCATGCCGACCCGATCGCCGTTCACGCCCCACTCGGCGGCGCGCTCGCGCACCAGGGCCAGGGCACGCTGGCCGTCCTGATGGGCCATGGCCCGGCCGGCCTTCAGGGCCTCGTCCAGGACGAGGTCGGCCAGACGCCGCGCCGGCTTCATCCGCGCCAGGCGCTCGGCCAGACGCACCATGGCAGCCGCGGTCTGTTCGGCGTAGCGCGCCGGATCGGGCTCGGTCGGGGTCAGCCGGTACTTGAGCAGAAAGGCGCAATAGCCCCGCGCGGCCAGCCAGCGCGCCACGTCGACGCCCTCGTGCTCCCAGGCCAGGATCGTCCATCCGCCGCCAGGACAGACGATGACGCCCACGCCATTGGCCTTGGCGGGATCGGGCGGAAACACGGTCAGGCTGGGGACCGAGACATTGCGCAGCATGTCGGTGACGACGCCGCCCGCCGCCTCCTGGCGGAACACCTGCTCGTCGTAATCGGCCTTGCCGCCGGGCGGGCCCTCCGGCCACAGCTCGACCACCTGACGCCCAAACACCTGCCTCCCAGACATCGGCCGCATCCTCCCAAGAGGCGGGGCGAACCTTCGGCGGCCGCCCTCTCCGCAGGTCGACTATGAAGCGGCCCGGCGCGCGCGCGCAATCGCCCAAGGCTCAGACCTCGCCGCCCCCCACATCACCCAGGGTCGGGCGCCAACCGTGCGGCTTGAGCCAGACCCGATGCCAGATCAGGGCCGCGACGATCACGAGACCCAGCAGCAGGACGCTCGGACGCCCCGCATCGGCGTCGGCCAGATCGGCCACGGTGAACACCGCGGCCATGACGAGGCCCAGCACCGGCGCCAGCGGATAGAGCGGCGCGCGCCACATGCCCGGCGCCCCGATCTGCCCCTTGAGCCTGCCGATGAGCACGGCCAGACACACCGCGCTCCAGCCATAGACCAGAAGGCCGGTCATGAAGACCAGCAGGCTGTGCGACGGCAGCAGACAGCAGAGCCCGGTAAAGGCGCCCAGGGCCAGGGTGGCGGGAACCGGCGTCCCCGAGTCCGCGCCCACGGAGGCGAGCGCCCGGTTGAGCCTGGGCGTGAAGAAGCCGTCGCGGCCCAGGCTGAACAGTTGCCGCGCCGATCCCATGAGCGAGACGATGGCGGCGTTGAACAGGGCCGTCGCGACCCCCGCGCTCAGGGCCGGCCCGGCCCAGCGTCCCAGCGCCGCGGTCATGAACTGGGCGAACGGCGCGGGACTGGCGAGCAGGGCATGCAGGTCCGGGGCGCTGATCGCCACCATCAGAACGGGCAAGGCGGTGGTCACCGCCCCGATCAGGCAGGCGGCGATGATCACCGGACCCATGCGCCGGTGCGGATCGCGCAGCTCCTCGCCGAAAAAGATCGCCTGGTTGCCGCCCACCGTGGCGTAGACGGTGGAGACCATGGCCAGAGCCATGGCGCCCAGGGTGACGGGGACGAATCCCCCGCTGGCGCCTAGCGCGAGCGGATGGGCAATGAGCGCGTCCCAACCCCGCTGGGGCCGGCCCGCCCCCACGACGATCAGCGCCACGACGGCCAGGCTCTCCACGGCCAGGAAGATCCCGGTGATCAGGGCCCCGCGCCGCACCGACATCAGGGCGACGATCAGGGCGCCGGCCAAGCCTGTGAAGGTGATCAGCGACTCCGGCCAGGCCGGCGCAAGCTCATGGACATAGACCGCGAAGGTCTGGAGCGCGAAGGCCGCCGACGGCCCACCCGTGGCCGCCCAGATGGCCAGGGTCATGACCCCCGCCTCCGGGCCCAGAACCCGGCCCACGCCCACATAGTCGCCGCCCGCATAGGGAAAGGCCGAGCCCAGCTCCGCATAGACCACCGCCCAGACCAGGGCCGCGAGCAGGGCCAGGGCGAAAAGGGCCCCGGCCGCGGGGCCCACCTGGTGCAGCACATCGCCCCCCACGCCAAACACCGAGACCACCGGCGAGAGGCTGGAGAGGGTCAAAAGCAACACGGCGATGGAGCCAAGTTCGCGCCTCAGCACCCCCGGGCGGGGATGAACCACGGCCTCGATCTCGCTCGCCAGCTCCCGTTCCACCAGCATGCCGCGTCTCGCCCCCTCGTCGTGATTGTCCGGATTCGCGAGCGTGACCGTGCCCCGACGCGCGAGGGTCTGGGAAGGGGGCGCGACGGAGAGGGGCGGATTTCCGGCGCGCGGCGCGCGTTTTCATCAGCCGCCGAGGCCCTTCGTCTCACGCCAGATCGAGATCAATCGCCCGGGCGTGCTGGCGCAGAGGAATAAAGCGCGCCTGCGGGGCGTGGCGGGCCAGGCTCGCCATCGTGGCGGCGAAGTCCACGCCCGAGCCGGCCGTCTCGTTGACCACCACCGCGTGCACCGCCGCGCCGTGGGCCTTGAGGGTCTCCAGGGCCGTGAGGGCATGGGAGATCGCCCCCAGATAGGAGCCGGTCACCAGGACGACGGGCGCGGCCAGGGCCTTGATGACCGCGAGGTTGAGCGCATCGGAGGTCATGGGGCTCATGACGCCCCCCACCCCCTCCAGCAGCGTCACGGTCCCCGCCGGGGCCGCGTCGCGGCGGGCGCGGATCCAGGCCAGCACAGCCTCAAGCCTCACCTCGCGCCCCTCCGCCGCCGCCGCCATGTCGGGCGAAAGCGGTTCGCGGAAGCGCCAGGGGGAACAGGCCTCCACCGCCGCCGCCGTCGCCGTCTCGCCCAGGGCGTCCAGCAGGCGCGCGGTATCGCTGTCGGCGAAGGCCGGATCGGTCAGGTCCGCCACGCCGCTCGCCACCGGCTTGAGGGGCTGGACCCCGCGCCCGGCCGCGCGCAACCGCGCGATCAAAAGACGCGTCACATAGGTCTTGCCGATATCGGTGCCGGCGCCGGCGATGACGTACAGGCTCATGGACTCTCCGGGATCAGGCGGGCGACGGCGGCGGCGAGGCGATCCACGGTCTCCGCGTCGTGGGCGGCCGAAAAGGTGAAGCGAAGGCGCGCCGTGCCCGGCGGCACGGTGGGGGGACGGATGGCCACTGCCAGGAACCCCTCCGCCTCCAACGCCGCGGAGGCGCCAAGGGCCCGCTCCGGCGTCCCCACGATCAGAGGAACGATGGGGCTCTGCGGGACAGGCAGGCGAAGCGCCTCGGCGAACCGGCGGGCCAGGGCCAGGGGCCGCGCCCGACGCTCCGGCTCCGCCTCAAGAATGTCCAGGGCCGCCAGGGCCGCTGCGGCCGAGGCCGGCGGCAGGGCCGTGGTGTAGACGAAGCTGCGGGCGCGGCTGCGCAACAGGTCGATCACCGGCGCGGAGGCCGCCAGATAACCGCCATATCCGCCCAGGGCCTTGGAAAGGGTGCCCATCTCCAGCGGCGCGGAGACCTCAGGCTCCACCACGCCCAGGCCATGGGCGTCGTCAACCAGCAGCCAGGCGTCGTGATCCTCAGCGAGCGTCCTCATCTGAGCCAGGGGCGCGCGGTCCCCGTCCATGGAAAACACCCGCTCGGTGAGGATCAGAACCCGTCGGACCCCGGCCCGCTCCGCCCGCAACAGGGCCGCGAGGGCGTCCAGGTCGTTATGGGCAAAGCGCAGGGTGCGCGCGGCCGAAAGCCGCGCCCCCGCCAAGAGGCAGGCATGGGCCAGTTCGTCGGCCAGGATCAGGTCGCCCTCGCGCGTGAGGGCCGGAGGGATGGCGATGTTGGCCAGATAGCCCGAGCCGAACACCAGGGCGTCGGACTTGCCCTTCACCGCCGCCAGCCGCGCCTCCAGCGCCGCCAGCAAGGGATGATCGCCGGTCACCAGACGCGAAGCCCCGGCCCCGGCGCCATGCGCCTGGACCGCCGCCATGGCCGCGGCCTTCACGCGCGGGTCGTGGGACAGACCCAGATAGTCGTTGCAGGAAAACGAGATCAGCGGCCGGCCGCCCCGCGTTACCTGCGCTCCGCCCAGGCGCGCGGTGGGCGTGAGGCGCCGTCTCAGCCCCTCGGCGTCAAGCGTCTCGAGCGCGTCGCGCGCGAAGGCGTCCAGGCTGTCCATGGCGGGCTTTGAGCCTTCGCGCCGTCGCCAAGTCAACGCTTACCGCTCCCAGAGCACGATGCGCTTTCGCGGAACCCGCGAAGATGCTGAATCGGGCTCTATCCTAAGGCCCTTGAGCGCGTTGCGACGCGCCAAGCAGGATCTGCCCGAACGCCACGCGCTCCAGGTTGCGGCGCCGCCCCGGGCGAGGGTAGAGAGCCGCCCGCCGCCTCCCCTGGCCGCTTCGGGATCCCGTGCATGACCAGTCCGCATCTTTGGCGGCCCTACACCCAGATGAAGACCGCCAACCCGCCCCTGGAGGCGGTGCGGACCGAAGGCTCACGCATCCACCTGGCGGACGGCCGGGTCCTGATCGACGGGATCGCCTCCTGGTGGACGGCCTGCCATGGCTACAACCACCCCCACATCCGCGAGGCCGTGGCCCGCCAGCTCGAAGCCATGCCGCACATCATGTTCGGCGGCTTCACCCACGCTCCGGCCGAGCGCCTGGCCGCGCGCCTGGCGGCGTTGACGCCGGGCGATCTCGATCACGTCTTCTTCAGCGATTCCGGCTCGGTGGCGGTGGAAGTGGCCCTCAAGATGGCCGTCCAGTCCTGGCTCAACCGGGGCGTGACGGGCCGCACCCGCTTTCTCGCCTTCCGCGAGGGCTATCACGGCGACACCCTGGGGGCGATGTCGGTCTGCGACCCGGACGAAAGCATGCACGCCCACTTCGCCGGCTGGCTGCCTCGGCAGGTCTTCGCCGACCTGCCCCGCGACGCGCGGACCGCCGCCGCCCTGGACGCCCTTCTGGCGCGGGAGGCGTCGGGCCTGGCCGGGATCATCATCGAGCCCTTGATCCAGGGGGCCGGGGGCATGCGCTTTCACGACGCCCAGACCCTGGCCACGGTGGCGCGCCTCGCGCGGGAGCATGGCCTGCTGCTCATCGCCGACGAGATCTTCACCGGCTTTGGCCGGACCGGGTCTCTGTTCGCCTGCGATCAGGCCGGGATCGTCCCCGATATTCTCTGCCTCTCCAAGGCTCTCACCGGCGGGACCCTGCCGCTCGCCGCGACCCTCGCCACGCGCGCCGTGTTCGAGACCTTCTGGTCCGACGATCCGGCCAAAGCCCTGATGCATGGCCCCACCTTCATGGCCAACCCCCTGGCCTGCGCCGCCGCCGACGCCTCCCTGGACCTCTTCGCCCGCGAGCCGCGCCTCGACCAGGCCAAGGCCCTGGAGGCCTGTCTTCTGTCGGGCCTCACCCCGGCGCGCGACCTGCCCGGCGTGCGCGAGGTGCGCGTCAAGGGGGCGGTGGGTGTGGTGCAGCTCGATCACGCGCCCGACCGCGAGGCGCTCAAGCGCGCATTCGTCGCTTGCGGGGTCTGGGTGCGGCCGTTCGGCGATATCGTCTATCTGGCTCCGGCCCTGACCCTATCCCCCGACGACGCCGGGCGGCTTTGCGAGGCCGTGGTTTCGGTGTTGAAGGAGACCGCCCGCGCGGCGGCGTGATCCGCCGCCGACGATCAAGGCTCCCGCCCGTTCTCTGGTTCAGTTGCGTCAAGGATCTCCGCCCATGTCGACCCGCGACCTCGCCCAACCCCGCCACGACTGGACGCGCGCGGAGATCGCCGCGCTCTACGACCTGCCCTTCACCGAGCTGATCTTCGAGGCGGCGCGGGTGCACCGGGCCTGGTTCGATCCCACCGAGATCCAGCTCTCCCAGCTTCTCTCCATCAAGACCGGCGGCTGCGCGGAGAACTGCGGCTATTGCAGCCAGTCGGCCAGCTTCGACACGGGTCTGGCCGCCGCCAAGCTGATGGACGCCGACGCCGTGATCGCCGACGCCGCCCGGGCCAAGGCGGGGGGCGCCCAGCGCTTCTGCATGGGCGCGGCCTGGCGTGACCTCAAGGACCGGGACGTGCCCAAAGTCGCGGCCATGATCGCCGGGGTGAAGGCCCTGGGAATGGAGACCTGCGCGACGCTCGGCATGCTCACCCCCGACCAGGCCCAGGCCCTCAAGGCGGCCGGGCTGGACTATTACAACCACAACCTCGACACCGCCCCGGAAGACTATGGGCGGATCGTCACCACCCACAGCTTCGATGACCGGCTTGAGACGCTCTCTCATGTGCGCGCGGCGGGGATGAAGGTCTGCTGCGGCGGCATCGTCGGCATGAACGAAACCCGCGCCGACCGGGTGGGCCTCCTGCACAGCCTCGCCACCCTCCCCGAGCACCCCGAGTCCCTGCCCGTGAACGCGCTCGTGCCGATCCCCGGCACGCCGCTCGGCGATTCCGCCCCGCTGGACCCGCTGGAGTTTGTCCGCACCATCGCCGTGGCGCGCCT
>DAIDGR010000045.1 GCA_027452265.1 Caulobacteraceae bacterium | reverse complement strand
CCGTCACGGGGCTCCGTCATGGGGCTCCGTGACGGGGCTCCGTCATGGGGAGGCGTCGCCCCGGCTATTTGCGGAAATGGTCGAAGATGCGCTGGGCGAGGGCCTGGTTGACGCCGTCGATCTTGATGAGGTCCTCGACCGAGGCGGAGGCGACGGCCCGGGCTGAGCCGAAGGCGTGCAGCAGGGCCTTCTTGCGCGCTGGACCCACCCCCTCGATCTCGTCCAGAGGGTTGGCGAACATCTCGCCGGCGCGGCGGGCGCGGTGCGTGCCGATGGCGAAGCGGTGGGCCTCGTCGCGCAGGCGCTGGAGGAAGTAGAGCACCGGGCTCTTGGGTTCGAGCATGAAGGGCGGCTTTCCGGGCAGGAAGAACCGCTCCAGCCCGGCGTCCCGGTCGGGGCCCTTGGCCACGCCGACCACGGCGATGTCTTCAAGGCCGAGATCCGCCAACACCTCCAGGGCGGCGGCGAGCTGGCCCGCCCCGCCATCCACCAGGACGAGATCGGGGCGCGGCGGCTCGCTCCCCTCCGCCTCCTCCTTGGCCAGACGCGAGAAACGCCGGCGCAGGACCTCGCTCATCATGGCGTAGTCGTCCCCGGGGGTCAGCTCGGCGTTGCGGATGTTGAACTTGCGATACTGGCTCTTCTGGAAGCCGTCCGGTCCGGCGACGATCATGCCGCCCACCGCATTGGTCCCCATGATGTGGGAGTTGTCATAGACCTCGATGCGCTCGGGCGCGACGTCCAGCCCGAAGGCCTCGCCCACCCCGGCCAGCAGCCTCGACTGGGCCGAGCTTTCCGCCAGGCGTCGGCCGAGCGCCTCGCGGGCGTTCTGGGCGGCGTGGTCGACCAGCTCGCGCTTTTCGCCGCGCCGGGGCGTTGTGATCTCCACCTTGCGTCCGCTCTTGAGGCTGAAGGCCTCGGCCAGAAGCTCGACCTCGTCCGGCGGCAGATTGACCAGGATCAGGCGCGGGATCGGCCGGTCGTCATAGAACTGGCCCATGAAGGCGGCGAGCACCGCGGCCTCGCTCTCGCCCCCCTCGGCGCGCGGGAAATAGGCGCGGTTGCCCCAGTTCTGTCCGGCGCGGAAGAAGAACACCTGGACGCAGACCGCCCCGCCTTCGGCATGCAGGGCGAAGACGTCGGCCTCCTCCAGGGTGTCGGCGCGGATCTGGCTTTCCTGGGCGACGGCCGCCAGGGCCCGGATGCGGTCGCGCAGGCGGGCGGCGCGTTCGAACTCGAGCGCCTCGGCGGCGGCCTCCATGTCCTGGCTGAGACGGGCGATCACCGCGCGGCTCCTGCCGCGCAGAAAGGCCTCCGCCTCGCCGACGAGTTCGGCGTAGTCCGCCTCGGAGACGAGGTCGACGCAGGGGCCGGCGCAGCGGCGGATCTGGTAGAGGAGGCACGGCCGGGTGCGGCTCTCAAACACGCTGTCCGAGCAGGAGCGCAGCAGGAACGCCTTCTGCAGGGTGTTGAGCGTGCGGTTGACCGCCCCGGCGCTGGCGAAGGGGCCGAAATAGTCGCCCTTGAGGCTGTGCGCGCCCCGATGCTTGCGAAGCTGGGCGGCGCGATGGTCGCGGCGGATGACGATCTCGGGGAAGCTCTTGTCGTCGCGCAGGAGGACGTTGAAGCGCGGCTTGAGCTGCTTGATCAGATTGATCTCCAGCAGCAGGGCGTCGGCCTCGGTGCGGGTGAGGGTGAACTCCATCGACCGGGTCAGCTCGACCATCAGGGCGATGCGGTTGGTGTGGAACCGGCCCTGGGCGTACTGGATCACGCGCTTCTTCAGCGACCGGGCCTTGCCGACATAGAGCGCCTCGCCGCCCTCGCCGAACATGCGATAGACGCCCGGCCGATCGGGCAGACGCGTCACCTCGTCGCGGATCAGCTCGGCCCCGCGCAGAGGCGCCGGGATCGCGTCGGATGAGGAGTCGGGCGGGGGGACGGAGTCGATCATGGACGGGCCAGCATATAGGCCCGCGGCGCCGCGCCGATAGGCTTGGCGCGCGAGGTTGGAGCCCTTGGACCCTAGCGCTTGGCTAGCCAGAGCCTGGGATCGTCGGGCACCCGGAAGCGCACCTCGCGGCGGGCGAAGTCCAGGGTCACCTGCGAGAAGCGGGTCAGCACGTCCACCCCCACCAGCAGGGCGGGCCGGTCGATCAGGTCCCACATCCTGAAGGTGTGCAGGTCGGCGAAGGCCACGGGCCAGTTGGGCATGCGCAGGCCGCCCAGACGCAGATTGGGCAGGTCCGCCATCTGCGCCGGAACGGTCTGGCCGGTCACCGAGACGACATCGGTCGGCCGCCACAGGCGGTCGTCCCCGGTCTTGAAGGCGTGGCCGCGCAGGGCCAGGTTGCCGATCGTGTTCTGCGCTCCAGAATCGATGAAGGCGGTGATCGGGATCCCCGAGAGGTCGGCGTCCACCAGGGTGAGCTGGCCGTCGCGCTCGGTGGCCTTGACCGTCAGATCGAACTCCCGCTCCAGCCTCAGGCCGGGCGGGTCGATGCGCAGCATTTCGCGCTGGAAGTCGAGCGTCAGGGTCTGGCCGCCGAGGCCGTCGAGCCCGATCATGCCCATCCCTCCGACCCCCTTGTCGGGCAGGACGAAGAGCCGCATGCGCGGGTTCACCCGGCGGCCAAGCCCCAGGGTCGCCAGGGTGGTCGGGGCGGGCTGGGCGCCGGCGACGCCGTTCAGCTCCTGCAGAGGGCCCCGGACGAGACCGAGGCGATCGGCCAGGGTCTCGCTGACCACCGACTGGTTGGCCCCGGTATCGACCACGAAGGGGAAGGGACCTTCGCCATTGACCCGCACCGGCGCGGTCATGCGGCGATAGATGTCGGCCACACCCTGCAGGCTTGTGGGCGGGGTGTAGAGGTTTTCGGAGGTTCCCAGGCGCGAGGCGTCGTGGATGGCCCGCACAACGGCCTCGGCCCGCGCGGCGCGACCCAGGGCCAGGGCGCCCCCCGCCGCCGCCAGGCCCAGGCCCAGGGCGGCCCTTCGAGTCGTGTCCCCGCGCGCCATGGACGATGCCCTTATGCTGCGGAATTTGTGCGCAGCATACGCCTGCACAAAATCCGCGGATATGGCGAATCGCTTCGGGTCTCGCCGAACTGGCCCGCACCCGCGCGCCGTGCTTAATGTCGCGCCATGGCCTCGCTCTATGACCGTCTGATCCTGCCGCGCCTGATCGGCTGCGCCTGCGCCTCCAAACCGATCATGCGCCAACGCGCCAAGGTCGTGCCCCTGGCGGCGGGCGAGGTGCTGGAGCTGGGCATAGGCGGGGGCCTGAACCTCGCCTATTACGACGCGGACAGGGTGAGCCGGGTGCGCGGGGTCGATCCTTCCGAGGGGTTGCGCGCGCGGGCGCTCGCCGCGCCCCGGCCGCAGGGCCTGGACGTGGACATCCTCGACGGCGCCGCCGAAACCCTGCCCTTTCCCGATCACGCCTTCGACGCGGTGGTCTGCACCTTCACCCTGTGCTCGGTGCACGATCCGGCCGCCGCCCTGGCCGAGGCGCGCCGGGTGCTCAAGCCCGGCGGGACCCTGCTCTACAGCGAACATGGCCGCGCCCCCGACCCGGGCGTCGCCCGCTGGCAGGGGCGCATCGAGCCGGTCTGGAAGCGCCTCGCCGGCGGCTGCCATCTGACCCGCGCCCCCACCGACCTGGTGCGCGAGGCGGGCTTCGCCCTCGACTGGAGCGAGACCATGTACCTTCCCGGGACGCCCCGCATCCTGGGCTGGGCCGAATGGGGGCGCGCGCGGCGTGGCTGACGTGGCGGAGCCTCTGGCCTGGAGTGCGGTCGACGGCTTTATCGCCGACCGTCTTCTCGGCCTCGATGCGGCGCTTGAAACCGCTCTGGCGCGCAATGCGGCTGAGGGGCTGCCGGCCATCGACGTCTCGCCCGCCCAGGGGCGCTTTCTGCAGGTTCTGGCCGCCCTGATCGGCGCGCGCCGCATCCTCGAGGTCGGCGCCCTGGGCGGCTACAGCGCCATCTGCCTGGCCCGCGCCTTGCCGCCGGACGGGCGCCTGATCAGCCTGGAGATCGATCCCCGCCACGCGCGGACGGCCAGAGCGAATATCGCCCATGCCGGCCTGTCCGACCGCATCGAGGTGCGGCTGGGGCCCGCGCTCGACAGCCTGACCGCCATGAGCCGGGACGGCGATGGCCCCTTCGATCTGGTCTTCATCGATGCCGACAAGCCCAATAACGCGGCCTATTTCGCACAGGCCCTGCGCCTGGCGCGCCCCGGGGCGGCGATCCTGATCGACAATGTCATTCGCGGCGGTCGGGTTCTGGAGAGCGATGGCCGCGACGCCAATGTCGCCGGCGCGCGCGCCGCCTTCGCCGCCGTCGCCGAGGCCTGCGGGGGCCTGGCCACCGCGCTGCAGACGGTCGGCGTCAAGGGCTGGGACGGCCTGATCATCGCCCGCGCGCCGTGAGGCGGGGAGGGGCGCCCGCCGCCGCCGCTCGACGCGATGGGGCGTCGTCGTCGGGTCGGCTCAGACCGGGACGCCGTGCTCCACGAGGCATCCGCCGGAATAGCGCGGATCGTTAGTCACCTCGCCCAGGGCGAAGTCCGGCGCGGGGAAGGCGGCCATCTGAGCGTCGGACTCAAACTCCGCCTCCGCCAGGACCAGGCCCGCGAGATCGCCCTCGAAACGATCGACGGAGACCGCGACGCCGTCGATGGCGGCGAGGTGGTGTCGAACCTTGACGAGGGTCTTGCCGGGCAGCCCGCTCAGAAGGGCGAATTCGTGTTCGGATAGGTAGATCGAGGTGATCAGGCGGGTCGCCGGACCGACATCTGCCTTGCGCGCCAGGCGCCGCTTGGCCTCGCCCCCGCCCACGGGAACGGCCGAGCGCAGGCGCAGGCGCGTCCCGGCGACATAAAAGTCGGTGAGGACCTCGGCGCTCACAACCCGCGCATAGGGCACGGCGTCGCAGAGCCACCGCCGTTCGCGCTCGATGACCGCGTATTTCAGCTTTGGCCAGCCTAGGGCCGCGGCGATGTCCGCGTCGACGTCCATCAGGCTCTCCCGGCGGGGGGCGAGCGGCCGGCTGGGCCGCCCGGCTCTCCTGAGGTCAGCCCTTCGCCTCCACATAGATTTCGCCGCCGGTTTCGCGGAACTTTTCGGCCATCTCCTGCAGGCCGGAGGCGACGGCGTTCTGCGCCTGGGCGGCGTCGCGGATATCCTGGCTGATCTTCATCGAGCAGAACTTCGGTCCGCACATGGAGCAGAAGTGGGAGGTCTTGTGCGCCTCCTTGGGCAGGGTCTCGTCGTGATATTCCCGCGCCGTCTCCGGATCGAGGCCGAGGTTGAACTGGTCTTCCCAGCGGAACTCGAAACGGGCGCGCGACAGGGCGTCGTCCCAGGCCCGGGCCGATGGGTGGCCCTTGCCGAGGTCGGCGGCGTGGGCGGCGATCTTGTAGGCGATCACCCCCTGCTTGACGTCCTCGCGATCGGGCAGGCCCAGATGCTCCTTGGGCGTGACGTAGCAGAGCATGGCGGTGCCGAACCAGCCGATCATGGCCGCGCCGATGGCCGAGGTGATGTGGTCATAGCCCGGCGCCACATCGGTGGTCAGCGGCCCCAGGGTGTAGAACGGCGCCTCGTGGCAGGCCGCCAGCTGCTTGTCCATGTTGGCCTTGATCTTGTGCAGGGGCACGTGGCCGGGGCCCTCGATCATCACCTGGACGTTGTGCTTCCAGGCGATCTTGGTCAGCTCGCCCAGGGTCTCCAGCTCGGCGAACTGCGCCGCGTCGTTGGCGTCGGCGATGGAGCCGGGGCGCAGGCCGTCGCCCAGCGAGAACGACACGTCATAGGCGCGCATGATCTCGCAGATGTCCTCAAAGTGCTCATAGAGGAAACTCTCGCGGTGATGGGCGAGGCACCACTTGGCCATGATCGAGCCGCCGCGCGAGACGATGCCGGTGACGCGGCGCGCGGTGAGCGGGATGTAGGGCAGGCGCACCCCGGCGTGGATGGTGAAATAGTCCACCCCCTGCTCGGCCTGTTCGATCAGGGTGTCGGCGAAGATCTCCCAGGTCAGCTCCTCAGCGACCCCGCCGACCTTCTCCAGCGCCTGGTAGAGCGGCACGGTGCCCAGAGGCGTGGGGCAATTGCGCAGGATCCAGTCGCGGATGTTGTGGATGTTGCGCCCGGTGGAGAGGTCCATGATCGTGTCGGCGCCCCAGCGGGTGGCCCAGACCATCTTCTCCACCTCGTCCTCCACCGAGGAGAGGACGGCGGAGTTGCCGATATTGGCGTTCACCTTGACCAGGAAGTTGCGGCCGATGGCCATGGGCTCGAGTTCGCCATGGTTGATGTTGGCCGGGATGATCGCCCGGCCCCGCGCCACCTCGTCGCGCACGAACTCCGGCGTGACGAAGTCGGGAATCTCCGCGCCGAAGGCCTCGCCATCGCGGATGAAGGCGGCCGTCGCCTCGCGCCGCAGGTTCTCGCGGATGGCGACGAACTCCATCTCCGGGGTGATCTCGCCGCGCCGGGCATATTCCATCTGGGTGACCGTGCGGCCCGCCTTGGCGCGCAGGATCGGCCGGTCGCTGGAGAAGGCCGGCGCCAGGAACTTGCCGCGCGCCCCGCCATTGTCCTCGGGCTTCACCGCCCGGGCCGGGACGACCTCGACATCGCCCCGCGCCAGCACCCAGGCCTCGCGCGGGCGGGCCAGGCCCTTGGCCAGGTCGATGGTCGCATTCGGGTCGGTATAGGGCCCGGACGGGTCATAGAAGGTCACCGGCGGCTCACCCGAGGAGGGGTGCACGGCCACCTCGCGGAACGGCACGCGAAGGTCGGGGAAGCGCACGCCGGGCGCATAAACCTTGCGCGAGCCGGGGCGCTCGCCCAGGGGCAGGCCGGTCTTGATCGGCGACTGGATGTTCATGGCGCGCGCGCCCTTCTTGCGAATGGACCAGGGTCGCTGAGCCAGACCACGGCGGCCAGGGGTGGGACGCGAACGGCGCGGCGGCCCGGGAGACGGGCCCTGGACGCGGCGCTCAGACGTTCCCTCCCTTCGCCGGCATGACCCGGATCAGGTTCGGCGGGTCGCCGCGGAGCGCGGCCTCTCAGTCCCAAAACGGACTCCCCGGAGAACGCGACGAAGCCTAGACCCCTCGCGCCGGGCGTCAAGCCGCCAGATGGGCGCCAGGCGCTCTCCGGCGCATCGGCGGCCCGCGCCTACCCTGGACGCCCCTGATCCTGTTTGCGTTTCGCCTAGCTAAAAAGACGCCGCCGCGCCCGGGGGGAGCGCGGCGGCCAGAGCCGGAGTCGGGCTGGGGGGGAGGCCCCGGCTCTGTTCGGCTAAGGGAGGGTCCGGTCTCGCCGGGTCGGCGGAGACGCGAAATCCGGCCCTGTCTTCAAGGCGTTGAGCCCATAGCGCCCTAGGGTTGCGCCGTCGGCGCGCTGCCGCTCGGGTTCCGCGAGGCGGAACGACCGGCCGTCCGCCCGCTGGAGGCGCTCGCCGGGCGCCCCGCGCCCTGGGAGGCGCCCGTGGCCTGGGCTTGACGGCTGGCCTGGGCCTGACCCGTGGCCTGGGCCGACGCGTGGGCGCTGGGATGGCGCGAGGCGGTCGCCGAGGCCGCGCCCGAGCCCTGGCCCTGAGCGGCGAAGGCGCGGCCGAGGGCGTGGCCCTGAGCGGACCCGCCGCCCGAGCCCTGGCCGCTGAGGGTCAGGCTGCGCGGCGCGCCCGTCCGGCTCCGAGGCGTGGCGGCGGAGGACCCGCTCGCCGACGGCGTCGTGGCGTTGGACGCGAGGGTCCGGGCCGTTCCGGTCGGGGACGCCGACGGCATCGCCATCCCCTGCGGCATGACGGAGGGCGGAGCGCTGGGGACGCCGCCCCCGGCGCGGCTGAGGGCGCCGCTGAGGGCGCCGCCCTGGACGGCCCGCCGCCGGGCGCTGGTCCCCGTGGCGCTGGTCCCCGTGACGCCTTGGGCCATGCCTTGAGCCGTGGCGCCCGTCCCCGAGGCGGCGCCTTGGGCCATGCCTTGGGCCGCCCCGCTGGCCTGAGCGCCCAGACCCGTCCCCGATCCGGCCAGGGCCTGGCCGGCCCCTTGAGCGCGGGACGCGGCCTGCGCGCCGAGCCTCTTGGTCCTGCGCCGGGCCGCGGCCGCCGCCGCCCGGGTCTTGGAGGTCGTGCTGGACGCCGCCGTTCCCACCAAGGCGCCGGCGCTGGACGCCGTGCCCAGAGCCTGGTCGGCGGTTCCCGTCGCCTGGTCCGCCACGGCCCCGCCGCCGGCCAAGGCGCCGGTCGCGCCGCTGGCCGTACCGGCCAGGCCGCCGGTTCCGTTCAGGGAGCCGGCCAGCGAGCCACCCAGGGAGCTAGGCAGGCCCTGGCCGGAGCCGGTCGCGCCGGAGACCGAGCCCGCCCCCGCGCCCGTCGCCGCCCCGGCCACCGATCCGGCCAGGCCGTTGGTCGCGGCGCCTGTCACCGACCCGGCCAGCCCGCCGGAGCCGACCGCGCCCAGGCCGCCATTGGCCATGCCTGCGCCGCCTTGCGCGCCGCCCATCCCGCTTCCCATCACGCCGCCCCGGACGCCGGCGAGGCCGCCGGGAATCACGCCGCCCAGGTTCGGGGGCGTCACCGGGCCCAGAGGTCCGAGGGCCAGGGCGGGGGCCGCCGTCAGGCTGAAGGCGGCCAGGGCCGTAAAGGCGAGGATCTTGGATTTCCGCATCTTAAGGTCTCCCGTGTTCGCAGCCGGGCTCGAACCGCCCGGGTCACTGGAGGCAACGACGGCGGCGCGCGGTTTGCTGCACGGATCGCGAAATTAATGTCCCGCATGCACCAGGCGGGGGTCGACCCGGCAGGTCTGACAGACCACGCCGCGACCCACCGGGCCCTGACCCGGAACCGCCTCGCGGGCGACCTCGGCGACGGCCGCGCCGCCCTCGTCTGGAGCCAGGGACAGGCGGGCGCTGACCAGGGGCGCGGCGAACGAGGTCCCGCGGACGACGACGAAGCCCTTGCCCGGCGCGGCCGCGGCCAGATCGGCCCCCGGCGCGGCGAAATCCAGATGGCTCGGCCGGCCCGCCTCGGGGAGCGCGCGATTGTGGGCGTCCACCGCGGTGACCGCGATCACACCGGAATAGGAGGCGGGGTAGGGGGCCGGGGCCGCCGGACCGTCATTGCCCACCGCCGCCACGATCAGCACGCCGCGCGCCTCGGCGGCGGCCACAGCCCTGGCGAGAAGCGCATTGGGCGGCCCGACGAGGCTCATATTGATGACCTTCACCCGACGGGAGACCAGCCAGTCGAGCGCCGCCACGACCGCCTGGGCCGATCCCGCGGCTTCCTGACCGCCATAGATGTCCGCCGCGAGAAGCGTGCGGCCCGGGGCGGCGCCGTGAAAGGCTCCGGCCTCGCCGACGATCAGGGACGCCACGGCGGTTCCATGACCCGTGGCGCGAGGTCCCCCCGGGGCGAAGCCGCGCTGCTCGATATGGGCGTGGGAAAAGACCGGACTGGCGCCGACCCCCCCGTCGATCATGCCCACGATCGCCCCGTCCAGCGGCTGACCGGGCGTCGCCCCGCCGGGCGCCGGGTCCAGGCCGCGTCCCGCCGGCTCATAGATGGGATTGAGGTCGAAGTCGGTGTCCGGGCTCAGGGCCTGGAGCTCCGCCCGCGCGGCCTCGACGCTCTTGCCTCGGGGCGCGATCAGGGTGGTGACGGAAAGGCCAAGCGCCGGGTCGGTCTGCACGCCCGCGACCCGAAACCCGGCCGCCCGCGCCTTGGCCAGGACATCGGCGCTCAAGGGACCCGAAAGGATTTCCCCCCGCCGCACGGGGTCGCCGTGACGATCCGCCTCGAGGGTCTTGCGATTGGCGTGGATCAGACCTTCCAGGCGGGCGCGGCGCAGATCCAACAGGCTGGTCGGACTCTGACCTTCGCCCAGGTCGCCGACGCCCAGGCCGCCAGGCACATAGCCGGAGCCGCCCAGACCTCCCAGTCCTGGCGCCGGTCCCAATCCGGTCGGCAGGCCGGGCGCCCCCAGGCCCCCAAGTCCACG
>DAIDGR010000044.1 GCA_027452265.1 Caulobacteraceae bacterium | reverse complement strand
CGGCGCGGCGGCGGGCGGAGACGCCGCGGGCGGCCGCGCGCCCTCGACGGGCGGCAGACTGCTCGACTGGACCGGCGCCGGAGAGGGTGCGGGCGTCGCAGCGGACGCCGAAGTCTGCGCCGGCGTTTGGGGACTGGGCTGAGGGGCCTGAGCCGCCTGGGCGCTTTGGCCCGCCTGGGCGTTCTGGGTCGCCTGAGCGGTGGACGCGCCCGGCGCGGCGGCCGGCTGAGCGCGGGACGAGGCGGCAGGCCCGCTGTCGGTGGGATAGGCTGGCGTGGTGGCGCACGCGCTGAGCGCCGCACAGAGCGTCACCAAGCCCGCGCCGGTCATCAAGATGCGATTCATCCGCACTCCCTCGCCTCTCGGCCCCCACACCTCGGAGCCTGTATCTCTGGACGCCGCCGCAGGGCGCACGTCCCGATCATTGCTCACGGGCGACCCCATCGAGCAGAGGCACAAAGCGTACCTCACATAGCACTTCCATGGCGAAACGCCCCGCCCCATCGCCGGCATAGCGACACAGCTTCTGAACCGGGCCCTTACCAACCGGCGCGACCAGAACGCCCGAGGGCTTGAGCTGCTCGAGCAAGGTTGTCGGCTCCTCTGGCGCCGCCGCGGTGACCAAAATACGATCAAACGGCGCCTGCTCGGCCCAGCCGCGCGAGCCGTCGCCAAAGCGGGTGATCACGTTGGTGAGCTGCAGGGCGTCGAAGCGGGCCTCGGCCTCGCGCATCAGGGTCCGATAGCGCTCCACCGTGTAGACGAGCCGCGAAAGCCGGGCGAGCACGGCGGTCTGGTAGCCCGAACCGGTGCCGATCTCCAGAACCCGCGCGCGCGGCTCCAGGGTCAGGGCCTGGGTCATCAGGCCCACGATGTAGGGTTGGCTGATGGTCTGGCCGCAGGCGATCGGCAGGGCCGAGTCCTCCCAGGACCGGGCCTTGAACAGCTCTGGCGTGAAGAGATCGCGCGGAGTGCGCTCGATCGCCGCCAGCACCAGAGGATCGGTCACGCCCTGGGTGCGCAGACTGAGGATGAGCTGAGCGGTCAGGGCCTCGCCCTCGGCGAGAACCTTTTGCGGCTTCTTCATGAGTCGGCGCCCCCGTGCGCCCCGCCCGGGACATCGGACGACGCCAGACCCGATGCAAGCCGGGCCACCGGGCCGTTGAGGCGCAGGGCGAGGTCGGCCACGGTCTGGGCGTGGGTCAGGTCGATATGCAGAGGCGTCACCGACACGCGGCCTTCATAGGCGGCGCGCAGGTCCGTGCCGGCAGCGGGACGCGAGGGCAAGGTCTTGTAGCCAAGCCAGAAATAACTCCTTCCGCGCAGGTCCGTGCGCTTCTCGGCGAACCGGACGCTGACGTCGCGAAACCCCTGCCGTGTAACCTCGACCGACTCAACCCTGTCGACCGGGCCGGCGGGGAAATTCACGTTCAGAATGACATCACGCGGCCAACCCATCTCCACCAGGCGCGCCACCAGGTCAGGCCCAAGAGCCTCGGCCACGGCGAAATCCTCCCGCGCATCCGCGGTGAAGGGCCCCACGGCCTGGGACAGGGCGATGGCGGGGACGCCCAGGGCCATACCTTCGATGGCGCCGGCCACCGTGCCCGAGAGGGTCACATCCTCGGCCAGGTTGGCTCCGCGATTGACGCCCGACAGCACCAGATCCGGGCGCGGGCCCTCCACCAGATGCTCAAGGGCCAGCATGACGCAGTCGGTGGGCGTGCCGCGGATGGCGAAACGGCGGGGCCCCAGCTCGCGCACCCGCAAGGGCTCGGCCAGGGTCAGGGCGCGCGACGCCCCCGACTGCTCGGCCTCGGGCGCGGCGATCCAGACGTCATCCGACAGGGTCCGCGCGATCGCCTCCAGGGCGGCCAGGCCCTGGGCATGAATGCCGTCGTCATTGGTCAGGAGCAGTCGCATCAGGCGGCGGGCGTGATTCGGCTGAGGCCCGGCAGATAGGCGTGCAGGGCTTGCGGAATGGCGATGGCTCCGTCCTCGTCCTGATAATGCTCCATGACCGCCACCAGGGCCCGGCCGACCGCCAGGCCCGAGCCGTTCAGGGTGTGAACGAAACGTCCGCCCTTTTCACCCGGCGCGCGGCAACGGGCCTCCATCCGGCGGGCCTGGAAGTCGCCGCAATTGGAGCACGAGCTGATCTCCCGATAGGCGCCCTGCGAGGCGACCCAGACCTCCAGATCGTAGGTCTTGCGCGCGGAAAAGCCGAGATCGCCCGTGCACAGGGCCATGGTGCGGAAGGGCAGCTCAAGGCGCTTGAGGATCGCCTCGGCGCAGGCTGTCATCCGCTCAAGCTCCTCGTCCGAGCGCTCCGGCGCGACGATCGACACCATCTCCACCTTGTTGAACTGGTGCTGGCGGATCATGCCCTTCGTGTCGCGGCCCGAGGCCCCGGCCTCGGCGCGGAAGCAGGGCGTCAGAGCGGTCATGCGCAGGGGCAGGACGCCCTCGTCAAGAAGCTCGCCGGCCACGAGATTGGTCAGGGACACCTCGGCTGTGGGGATCAGCCACCGGTCGTCGGTGGTATGGAAGAGGTCTTCCTCGAACTTGGGCAGCTGGCCGGTGCCATAGAGAGCCTGGCCTCGCACCAGGAGCGGCGGCGACACCTCGGTATAGCCATGCTCGGTCGTCTGCATGTCGAGCATGAACTGACCCAAGGCCCGCTCCAGACGCGCCAGGGGCCCTTTGAGCACCACAAAGCGCGAGCCGGCGAGGCGCGCGGCGGTCTCGAAGTCCATCAGGCCCAGGGCGGCGCCAAGATCGGCATGGTCGCGGCGGGGGCCGTTGTCCCAGAGCTGGCCCCAGCGACGCACCTCGACATTATCCCCCTCCCCGGCCCCGTCGGGCGTCGTCGCGCCCGGCAGGTTGGGAAGACCCGCCAGCAGCGCGTTCAGGCGCGCGGCGAGATCCGACTCAGCCGCGGTCTGGGCGGCGATGACGTCCTTGAGGGCCTCGGCCTCGGCCAGGTGGCTTTCCGCAGCCGCCGCATCGCCGGCGCCCTTCGCCTTGCCGATCAGGGCCGCCACCTGCTTGCGCCGGGCCTGCGCCTCCTGCAGCACGGTCTGGGCCTCGCGCCGGGCATGATCCAGCGCCAGGATGGCCTCCGACACGGGGGGGAGCCCCCGGCGGGCCATGCCTTGATCAAAGGCCATCGGATCGAGGCGGATAGCCCTGACGTCGTGCATGTCTTGAAACGCGGAAAAAGGGGTGAAGCGGGGGCCGGTTGCGTTCCTTAAGGCGCGTCGCGTGGACCGCCAAGCGCCGGGCGCGAACCAGCCTCGCGTTTATGCCGCTGGCAGCTGGGCGTCGCCCTCCTCCGCGTCCGCCCTGTCCGTCTTGCCGCGCCGCCACTCGATCAGGGCGACGCACCAGATCGACACCTCGAACAGCAGCGTGATGGGCAGGCCGAGCGAGATCATGCTGATCGGATCCGGGGGCGTCACGACGGCGGCCACCGCGAAGATTCCGACAATGGCGTAGCGCCGGCCGCGCCGCAGAAGATCCGCGCTGATCAGACCGGCCATGCCGAGAATCGAAAGCACGACGGGAAGCTGGAAGCACAGGCCAAAGGCCAGGAGCAGGGTGGTCACGAGGTCGAGATAGTCCGACACCTTGGGCAGAAGCTCGACGGAGACCTGGCCGGCGCCGACGATCTGCTGGTTCAGCGAAAACCACAGCACGAAGGGCAGCATGACGAAATAGACCAGGGCCGCGCCCATGGCGAAAAGGATGGGCGAAGCGATCAGGAACGGAAGAAAGGCGGCGCGCTCCCGGCGATACAGACCCGGGGCGACGAAGCGATAGAGCTGGAAGGCGATCACCGGGAAGGCGACGACGATGCCGCCGAAGACGGCCAGCTTGACCTTGGTGAAGAAGAACTCCAGCGGCGCGGTGAACACCAGGTGCAGCGGCGCGACGCCGGGTGGGGTGGGGCGAAGGCCGGTCAGGGCCAGCAACAGGTCGAACGGCCCGTGATGGACGCCCTTGGCGTGCTGCGCGGCCAGCAGCGCGGCCCCCGTCTCGAACGGGTGCAGGAGCAGGATGTAGATCCTGGAGGAAAAGGCGAAGCAGAGGATGAACCCGGCCACCAGCGCCAGGGCGCAGGCGATCAGCCTCTGGCGCAGCTCGATGAGGTGCTCCAGCAGAGGCGCGCGCGACGCCTCGATCTCGCTTTCGTCGGACGGATCGATCACGGGGCGGGCGCGGTCCCCGACGCCGGCGCCTTGGCCCGTCGGGCCCGGGGCTTTGGCGATTTGGCTTGCGGCGCGGCCTCGGCCGGGCCGGAGGGCTCGCCCTCACCCGGCCCCGGAGCGGCGGCCCGCTCCGCCTCGGCATTGGCGGCGATCGAGGCGGCGATCTTGCGGTCGAGCTCCTCACGCGTTTCGAGGGCCGTCTCCGCCCCTTCGGCGGTCGCGGCCCCGGTCAAGGCGCCGTGGATGTCGCCCATAAGCTCGGGCGCGGCGAGGTCCCGCTTCAGCTCAGGGGTCAGGCCCATGGCCGACTGGGCGATCTGGCCGGCGCGCAGGGCGTCGACCTCCTTGCGCAGCTCATCCAGCTCAGACTGACGGGCCAGTTCGTCGAAGCTGGCGCGGAACTCCGCCGCCATGGCCCGCATGCGCCCCAAGGCCTGGCCGACCTTGCGCATCAGGATCGGCAGATCCTTCGGTCCCACGACGATCAGGGCGATCACGCCCAGAATGACGATGTCGAACAGCCGGCCTTCGGGAAACATCCGCGGCTTTCCGCCTCTCTATCCAGTCAGACCCGCGAACCCCAGGTTCAGCGCGCGGCCGTGTCCTTCTCGGCCTCGGGACGGGCGAGCGGCTGGGTTGGGGCGGCCGGTGGAGGCTCATCTCCCTTGAGGCCATCGCGGAAGGCGCGGATGCCCTTGGCGGCGTCGCCCATGATGCCCGACAGCTTGCCCCGGCCGCCGAAGACCAGAAGCATCAGGAGGGCCAGGATCAGCAGATGCCACGGCGAAAGACTGCCCATGATCCTCACATCTCCATAAGGCCGCGACCGGACCCTGGGGGCCGGCGAGGCGAGGACTGCAACACACCCCCGATATAGAGTGCTTGGCCGCCGGACGCCAACCGCGCTTCAGCGTCCGGACCGCCCGGCCCCCGGATCGGGCTCAGGATCGGGGTCGGACTCCATGAAATCCATGGCGAAGCTTGCCCCCTCGTCCAGGGGGTCCTCGTCGACGGCGGAGGCGTCCGGCGCGGGCAGGGTGAAGTCCGCCGGCAGGTCGAGGCCGAGGAGGCCCGAGGCCTTCATCTCGGCCGCGCCCGGAAGGTCGGCCAGGCTCTCAAGACCATAATGCTCCAGGAAGGCCTCGGTGGTGCCCCAGGTCACCGGCCGGCCCGGCGAGCGACGGCGCCCGCGCATCCGCACCAGTCCCGCGCTGACCAGGGTTTCAAGCAGGGTGGCGTTGGACTGCACCCCGCGCACCTGATCGATCTCGGCCCGGGTGATGGGCTGGTGATAGGCGATGATCGCCAGGACCTCCTGGGCGGCGCGGGAGAGGCGGCGCGGCTCCTGGCGCTCCCGGGTCATCAGAAAGGCCAGATCGGGCGCGGTGGAGAAGCGCCAGCGCTCGCCGATGCGGACCAGCTCCACGCCCCGGCCCAGATAGCGCGCGGCCAGCGCCGCCAGGGCGCCCTCCACATCCGCGCCGGCCGGGAGCCGCTCGACCAGATCGGCCAGGGTCAGGGGCTCGGCCGCCGCGAAAAGCAGCGCCTCCACCATGCGCTCGGCGGCGTCGGGCGGGATCACCGCTCGGCCCCCATCCCCTCCTCGGCGACGGCGGCGCCCCGCGCCCGGCGCAACTGGATGGCGGCGAATGGCGCGGCCTGACGCAGCTCCAGCTCCCCCTCGCGCGTCAGCTCCAGGGCCGCCGACAGGGTCGAGGCGAGCCCCGAGACGCGCCAGCGGCTCTCGCCCTCACCGCCGGGACCGCGGTGGGGCGCGGCGTCGGCCAGATCGGTCCAGTCCCTCAGACGCGGGAGGCGCGAACGCAGGCGCTCGCGGGCGTCGTCCAAACGCCAGGCGGGAAAGCTTGGGGGCGAATAGACGGGTTTGCGCGCACGCACGCGGACCTCGACATAGGTGGTCATGAGGCCGTGCAGATCGCCCTCAAGGCGATGGCGAGAGACCACCGCGCAGGCCTCGACCTCGCCGCGCGGAAAGACATCTCGGCGCAGGCGCGGTCGCGCCGCCAGGGCCTCAGCCGCCCGGCGCATGGCGTCGAGCTTGGCCAGGCGGAAGGCCAGGGTCGCGGCCTCCTCCTCCGGCGGCGCCTCCAGGTCCACGCGCGGCGCCTGGGGCAGCAGCAGGCGCGACTTCAGGAAGGTCAGCCAGGCCGCCATGACCAGATAGTCGGCCGCCAGGGTGAAGCGCAGGCGCGCGGCGGTGCGCACAAAGGCGAGATATTGCTCGGCCAGCAGACTGATCGACAGCCTGAGAAGGTCCACCTTCTGTGACCGGGCGAGGGCCAGAAGCACATGCAAGGGCCCTTCGTAGCCTTCCAGGGCGACGATCAACGGGTCCGCCTCGGCCGCGGCCAGGGCGTCCGGCGCCAGATCGAGCTCCTCCTGCACGGCCCGCACCCGGGCGCCGCCGCGGGCCTGCATGTTCATGCGACGCCTCCCGCGGCCGTCGGATCCCTCTTCAGGGCTCTGTCGAGCCGCTCCCGGCCAGCGGCGACATCGAACGGCCCGGGCGCGCGACGCGCGGCCAGGGCGGCCTCGGCCCGGCGGCCCGGCGTTCCGGTCAGCGGCGCGGCGCCGGCCACGACCTCGACCATCTCGGCCATATCGCCATTGCAGTGCAGCAGCATGTCGCAGCCCGCCGTCCGCGCCGCCTCGGCCCGGGCCCGGAGGGTCCCCGACAGGGCCTGCATGGAGAGATCATCGCTGATCAGCAGTCCGTCAAAGCCGATGTCCCCGCGAATGATGCGCGAGATGACCGCGGGCGAGGTGGTGGCCGGGGCCTCGGCGTCGATCGCCTCGAACACGACGTGCGCGGTCATGGCCATGGGCAGGTTCGCCAGGGCGCGGAAGGGGACGAAGTCGCTCGCCGCCAGATCGGCCAGGGAGGCGCTGACCCGGGGCAGGGCCAGATGGCTGTCGGCGCCGGCGCGGCCGTGTCCGGGAATGTGCTTGACCACCGGCAGGACGCCGCCGGCCATCAACCCCTCCGCCTGGGCGCCCGCCAGGTCCGCGACCCGCGCCGGATCGTGGGAAAAGGCGCGATCTCCGATCACGTCATGGGCGCCGGCCACGGGCACATCCGCCACAGGCGCGCAATCGACGCTGACGCCCAGGGCAAAGAGCTCCTCCGCCATCAGCCGACCGCCCAGCCAGGCGAGGTCGCGCGCCTCTTGGGCGTCGCGGGCGGCGGCGGCGTAACGCGCGCCGGGCGGATAGGCGCTCCAGTGCGGCGGCCTGAAGCGCTGCACCCGCCCACCCTCCTGATCCACGAAAACCGGCGCGTCGGCGCGGCCAACACATGCGCGCAGGCGAGCGATCAGGTCGCGGGTCTGGTCGGGGGTCTCGATATTGCGGGCGAAAAGGATGAAGCCCCAGGGATCCTGGGCGCGAAAGAACTCAGCCTCCTCGGCGGAGAGTTGAGGCCCCTTCAGCCCAAGGACAACCGCCAGGCTCACCGGACGAAGCAGCTCCGGCCCGCGGCCTTGAGCTCGGCGCACAGCTTCACCGCGTCCGCCCGACTGGAAAAGCCGGTGATGGCCGCGCGGTACAGGGTCTTGCCGTTGATGGTGACGGGGGTGATCTGGCGGCCATGCCCAGCCATGGCGCCTGGCGCGGCCGACGCGGCGGCGGACCAGGCGGAATCCGCGAACGCGTGGCTGGAGAAGGCGCCGATCTGAACGGCGATGCCGCCGGCATCCGCCTTGGCTTTCGCCGCATGGGGCGGGGCGCCCGCTTCCGCGTCCGACGCGGGCTTGGCCGCCGACCGGGCCTTGGGCGCGACCTTCGCGGCCGAGGCGGCGTTGGCCGAAGCGCTGTTGGCGGGGGCCCGGTTGGCGGGGGTCTTGTCGGACTGATCGACCAGATCGCCGATGGCGTCGTTCGACCTGCCCGTCGCAGCCTGGGACGTGGGGGCCGGGGCGGGCGGAGGCGCGGCCTGGTTACGCGGCTGCGGCGTCTCGGGACCGGCCGTGAAGGTCGCGGCGTCCGAGGTCGGTCCATTGTCCTTGTAGATGGAAAGTCCGGCGGCGGCGTCCGAGGTCGCCGGCTGGGCGGGCGCATCGGTGCGCGCGCTCTGGGCGCTCTGCCCCACGGTCGGAGGCCCTCCGTCAGGCCCCCGCACCCCACCGCGATAAAGCCAGGCCACCGCGCCGACCACGCCCACCAGGATCACCAGGCTGGCGATCAGGGTCACCGGCGCCGGACGCCGGGCGGGCGGGGGTGGAGGGGCCGACGCGCCGCCGCGCCGTCCCAGGGTCAGGGGCGGCTCGCCGCGTTCAGGTTCTTCGCCGTAGGACATCGCACTCCGCTTCCGTTCGCACGACCGGAGACAGGCGCAACAAGCCTCCCGGACGGCGAATCATCCGTGTGACTCTAACCGACCCCCCGGCCGCGCGTGGTATTTTTGCCGCCCCCATGCACGGCGCCCCATGCGGAGCGCGGTGCGCAGACGCGAACGCGGAAAAAGGCCTAACGCACGGAGTCTCAACGAAGGGTTGAGGAGGGCCTCAGATCCACGGATCGAGATGAAACAGCCGCCGATGCTCTTCGATGGCGAAGCGGTCGGTCATGCCGGCGATGTAGTCGCAGATCAGCCGCGCAGCGCCGGCCTCGTCGGTCTCCTGGGTGCGCACATACCATTCCTGCGGCAGGGTGTCGGGCTCGCGCCGGAAAAGGGCGAACATCTCCGCCAGCATGCGCCGCGCCTGGCTGCGGGTGCGATTGACGCGCCAATGGCGGTACATCCGCTCGTGCAGAAAGGCGCGCAGCCGCCCCAGGCGCTCGGCCAGGTCCTGCGAGAAGGCGACAACGGGGCGATCCATCCGCCGCACCGCCTCGGCCGAGGTCACCTCGAACTCCCGCAGCCGGGCGCGGGTTTCGGCCAGGATATCCTCGACCATGACCCCGATCATGCGCCGGACCATCTCCATGCGCACCATGCCGGGCTCAAGACGCGGGAAGTCCTGGCGGACCCCCTCCAGCACCTCGCTGGCCAGGGGAACGCCCTCCAGTTCCTCGAGCGTGAAGATGCCCGCCTGCAGGCCGTCATCCACATCGTGGTTGTTATAGGCCACATCGTCCGCCAGGGCCGCGCACTGCGCCTCCATCGACGGCCACTCGCCCAGCGCCAGATCGAAGCGCGCGTCGAAGGCGCGCACCGCCGCCCAGACCGGCGCCTCCAGGCGATGGCTCACCGGACCGTTGTGCTTGACGATGCCCTCCAGGGTCTCCCAGGTCAGGTTCAGGCCGTCGAAGCGCGGATAGCGCCGCTCGATCTCGGTGAGCACCCGGAAGGTCTGAACATTGTGGTCGAAGCCGCCGAACGCCGCCATCTGGCGCTCCAGCTCGTCTTCGCCCGCGTGCCCGAACGGCGGGTGACCCAGATCGTGACCCAGGGCCAGGGCCTCGGCGAGGTCGGAATCGAGACCCAGGGCCACGGCGAGAGACCGGGCGATCTGCGCCACCTCCAGAGAGTGGGTCAGGCGGGTCCGGTAATGGTCGCCTTCATGGGCCACAAAGACCTGGGTCTTCTCCTTCAACCGCCGAAAGGCCGTGGTGTGGATGATCCGGTCGCGATCCCGGGCGAAGGGGGTGCGCGCGGCGCTGTCCGGTTCAGCGATCAACCGGCCGCGTGAGGCCGCCGGATCCTGGGCCAAAGGCGACCGCGTCGGGGGAGAGCTCATGCGCCAAGGGTCCTCGAAAACCTCGCCCTGCCCGCGTCAGGCCCTTTGCCCGCCCGGCCGGCGACCTCATATAAGGGCAATTGGATCAGGATCATGAGCGGCGATGTCCGGAACGGCGATGTCATGAGTGAGAGCGAACTGCAGATCACAACGTCCCGCGGGCCGACCGTAACCCTGTCCGACGCCGCCGCGCGACGAATCGAGGCCATTGGCGCGGCCGAAGGGCGCCCCCTGATGCTGCGTCTGGCCGTCGATGGCGGCGGCTGCTCGGGCTTCCAGTACCGCTTTGACCTCGTCGAGGCGGGGGAGCCGGACGACCTGAAGGTGGTCAATGGCGCGGCGGCCGTGCTGATCGACCAGGTCTCCCTGCCCTTCCTGCGCGGCGCCGAGGTCGACTTCGCCGACGGCCTGGCCGCCGCCGAGTTCCGCGTCCGCAACCCCAATGCCCGTTCGAGCTGCGGCTGCGGCGTCAGCTTCTCGATCTGAGCGGCCGCGTGCGCATCGCCACCTGGAACGTCAATTCGATCAATGCGCGGCTGGAGACGGTGCTGCGCTGGTTCGAGGCCGAGCGGCCGGAGGTGGCCTGCCTGCAAGAGATCAAATGCGTCGACGAGCGCTTCCCGGCCGAGGCGTTCGAGCGGCTGGGCTACAATCTGATCGTCCACGGGCAGAAGACCTATAACGGCGTCGCCCTTCTCTCCCGCACGCCTCTGGAGGACGTGGTCAGGGGCCTGCCGGGCGATCCGGACGACGCCCAGGCCCGTTATGTCGAGGCGGTGGTCTCCGGACCAAGAGCGGTGCGCGTCGCGACCCTCTATCTGCCCAATGGCAACCCCGTGGGGACCGACAAGTTCGCCTACAAACTCGCCTGGTTCGAGCGCCTGCGCGCCCGGGCGGCGGAGCTTCTCGCCTTCGAGGACCCGGTGGTCCTGGCTGGCGACTACAATGTCATTCCAGGTCCTGAGGACGTGCATGACCCGGCCGCGTGGGCCGGCGACGCCCTCTTCCAGCCGGAGAGCCGCGCCGCCTATCGCGCCCTGAAATGGCTCGGCTACACCGACGCCTACGCGGCCGCCGACGGCAAGCCCGGCGGCTATACCTTCTGGGACTACCAGGCCGGCGCCTGGCCGCGCGACCTCGGCATCCGCATCGACCACGCCCTCCTCTCCCCCCAGGCCGCCGATGCGCTGAACGCCGTCGCCATTCACCGCGACGTGAGGGGCTGGGACAAACCCTCTGACCATGTGCCGGTGGTGGTGGATCTGGCGTTCTGACGCCCGAGCGCGTTTCGATTGAACGGAACCGACCCCGGCGCTTCGCAACGCGCTCAAGGACTTGAAGACGGAGCACGAACCAGACTCTTCTCCGAGTCGACGAATACGCTTCGTGCTCCAGGGGCTCGTCCGCCAGCCCCCCGGGGGCTCAGAAGAAGGCGGCGAGGCCGGTGACGATGGTGGTCTCGTTGGGGCTCCACCCCCGGGCGCGCCAGTCAGCGGCGGCGGCCCCGACCCGACGGTCCCAGGACACCCCGACATAGGGGGCGAAGGCGCGACGGATATCATACAGCAGGCGAAGACCCAGCTCCGCATCGGAGAGGCCGCGTCCGGTGAGGGTCGCGGGGCTGTTCTGGGCGGCGAAGTTGAGCTCCACGCGGGGGCGAAGCTCAAGGCGCTGCGTCACAAACCACGCCGTCGAGGCCTCAAGCCGCCCCAGCACCTCGCCCAGCGTCGATATGTAGATCCCCCCTGTCAGCGCGACGCCATAGGGCGCCAGCGTCTCGATTTGCGCCGCCAACGAGGTCCGGCCGACCGGGGCGAGGTCCTGGCGCACCCCCAGTTGGAGATCGGCATAGGGACCGATTGCGCGGGAATAGAACCCGTCGACCTCGCCGGTCTGGAGGCCGAACCTCGACGCGCCCTCGCCTTCGCTGTGCAGCACGAAGCGGTCGAGATCGCCGCCCACCCAGGCTTCACCTTCCCAGCGATAGCCGCCGCCGCTGCCGGCCTGATACTCCGCCAGGTCCAGCGCGCCTCCGCTGAGGATCTGCCCTCCCATCTCCTGGCGCATCATCTCCCTGGCGGCGGCCATGACCGCATCGCCCTGCGTCGCGTCCGCCTCATAGACCCCGCTCCAGACCGGAGGCGGCGGTTGCGGGTCCGGCGCCCCGTTCGATGGGGGCGCCGAGGCGATCACCCCCGCGGCCAGGGCCAGGGCCAGACCACTCACGCCGCGCCTCCGCGCACCGCGAAGACGCCGAACATCCCGCTCGCCATGTGGTAGAGCATGTGACAGTGGAAGGCCCAGTCACCCTCCACCGGAGTGAAGTCCCAACTGACCCGTCCGGCCGGCGCCACATTGACGGTGTGCTTGCGGGGCCTGAACCCCTCGGGGCCATCGGCCAGCTCGAAGAAATGGCCGTGAAGGTGGATCGGGTGCGCCATCATCGTGTCGTTGACCAGCGTGACCCGCACCCGCTCTCCGGCGCGGAACATGTAGGGCGGCGGCTTCTGGCCATAGCTCACGCCGTCCAGCCCCCAGATGAAGCGTTGCATGTTGCCGGTCAGATGGATTTCCACGGATCGCGACGGCGAACGGACATCAGGATTAGGGTTGAGCGCGACCAGGTCGCGATAGGTGAGGACACGGTGTCCGGCGTGGTCCAGCCCCTGGCCCGGCTCGGCTGTCCGGTCCGCCGGCATGGGGGCGATCATCTCGACGCCCGGACCCATCCGCACGCCCGGCGCGTTGGCGGGATCGCGCATGGCCATGCTCATCCCCGGCATGCCCGACCCCATTTTCATCCCGGACATGTCCATGCCCATGTCGCGCATGGTCGCCAGAGGACGCGACCGGAGAGGCGGTGTGGGCGCGGTCATCCCGGGACGCGGGGCCAGCGTGGCGCGGGCCAGCCCGGAACGGTCCGACGCCTCGGCGACCACCGCATAGGCCTTGTCTTCGGGCGTCACCAGCAGATCATAGGTCTCGGCATTGGCGATCTGCAGCTCGTCCACGGTCACAGGACGCACCGCCTGGCCATCGGCGGCCGCCACCGTCAGGCTCAGCCCGGGAATCCGGAAATCGAATATGGTCTGCGCCGAGGCGTTGATCACCCGAAGCCTGACCCGCTCGCCGGGCCGGAAAAGCCCGGTCCAGGACGCCTCAGGATCGCGACCATTGATGAGATAGGTATAGACCGCGCCCGTGACGTCGGAAATGTCCGTCGGATTCATCCGCATTCGCGCCCAGGCCAGGCGCTGGCGGAGGGTCTGGTCGTGACCTGAGATCAGACCGGCGAGGGTTTGCTCCTGGTAGTTGAACGCCTCGCCGTTCGCCTTGAGCAGGGCCAGGATGCGGCGCGGCGACAGAAAGCTGAAATCCGACAGCACCAGGACGTGCTCGCGGTCGCTTGTGATCGGGTCCGGCCCCTCAGGATCGACGATCAGGGGTCCAAACAGCCCAGACTGCTCCTGCAGGCCGGAATGGCTGTGATACCAGTAGGTCCCGCTCTGGCGCGGCGTAAAGGCGTAGTCGAAGCGCTCGCCCGGCCCGATCCCGGGGAAGCTCAGTCCGGGAACCCCATCCATGGCCGAAGGCACGAGCAGGCCGTGCCAGTGGATCGACGTCGCCTCCCGCATGCGGTTGTGAACCGCGATCCGCACCGGCTGTCCCTCGCGCAGGCGCAGGAGCGGGCCGGGAAGCGCGCCGTTGGCCAGCACCGCCGAGCCGTCCCGTCCCCTGACCCGCCAGGCGCCGCGATCGACCGCGAGGTCAATCCTAGGTCCGCTCAGCGTCGCCCCCGGCGCCAGACCTTCCGACAGGCGAGCCGCCCACGCGGACGCGCCGCCAATCCCAGCCAGGCCCAGACCCGCCGCCGCCTTCAGGAGATCGCGCCGTTTCGGCGCCATGGGTCAGGCCTTTTTAAAATCCAGAACCGACGCCGGGATATAGGGGCGAGGCCGGTCGCTGCAAAGGCCGACGCCGCGACCCTTACAGATCCGCGTACACGTGCCGCTCGGCCTTCTGGCCGGGATGGGTGACCGCACCCAAATGGGCGGGGCCCACGAGCTGGGCGTACTTCCAGAGGGCGCCGGAGGCGTACTGGGTCTGGCGCGGAGCCCAGGCCTCGCGACGCCTTGCAAGGATGGCCGGATCCACCTGCAGGTCGATGACGCCGGCGTCGGCGTCGATCAGGATCATGTCGCCATCCTCGATCAGGGCGATCGGGCCGCCGTCCTGGGCCTCGGGCCCCACATGGCCGACGCACAGACCCCGCGTGCCGCCGGAAAAACGGCCGTCGGTGATCAGGGCCACCTTGTCGCCGCGCCCCTGGCCGGTCAGGGCGGCCGTGGTGGACAGCATCTCGCGCATGCCAGGCCCGCCCTTGGGGCCCTCGTAGCGGATCACCAGGACATCGCCGTCCTTGTAGTCCCCGCTCTCCACCGCGGCGAAACAGGCCTCTTCGCCCTCGAACACCCGGGCGGGGCCGTGATGGCGGCGATGGCCGGTCATTCCCGCCACCTTGACGATGGCCCCGTCGGGGGCGAGCGAGCCCCAAAGGCCCACCACTCCACCCGTGGGCGAGAGCGGCCGGCTTACCGGGCGGATCACCTCCTGATCCTCACGCCAGACCACGTCGGCGACATTTTCGGCCAGGGTCTTGCCGGTGACGGTGAGGCAGTCACCGTGCAGATACCCTCCCTCCAGCAGGGTCTTGAGCAGCATGGGCATGCCGCCGGCCTCGCCCATGTCCTTGGCCACGAACCGGCCGCCCGGCTTCAGATCGGCCAGATAGGGTGTGCGGCGCATGATCTCGGCCACATCGCGCAAGGTGAAGTCCACGCCGCATTCATGCGCCATGGCCGGCAGATGCAGGGCGGCGTTGGTGGACCCGCCGGTGGCGCCGACGATCACCGCGGCGTTCTCGAACGCCTTGCGGGTGCAGATGTCGCGCGGCCGGAGGTTGCGTTCGATCAGCCGCACCACCGCCTCGCCCGACGCCACGGCATAGGCGTCGCGGGCCCGGTCCGGCGCGGTCAGAGCCGAGGAATAGGGTAAGGCGAGGCCAATGGCCTCGGACACGCAGGCCATTGTGTTGGCGGTGAACTGGCCCCCGCAGGCGCCCTCGCCGGGGCAGGCGTGGCGCTCCAGGTCGGTCAGGCGCTCCAGGCTCATGCGCCCGGCCGAGTGCTGCCCGACCCCCTCGAAGACATCCACCACGGTCACGTCGCGGCCCTCGAAGCGCCCGGGGCAGATCGAGCCGCCATAGATGAACACGGAGGGCACGTTCAGCCGCAGCATGGCCATCATCATGCCCGGAAGGCTCTTATCGCAGCCGGCGACGCCCACCAGCGCGTCATAGCCGTGGCCGCGCATGGTCAACTCCACGGAGTCGGCGATCACCTCGCGGCTCACCAGGCTGGAGCGCATGCCCTCGTGACCCATGGCGATGCCGTCGGTGACCGTGATGGTGCAGAAGGCGCGCGGCGTGGCTCCGCCCGTCTTGACCCCCTCGCAGGCCGCCAGGGCCTGGCGCATCAGGGCGGTGTTGCACGGCGCCGCCTCGTTCCAGCACGAGGCCACGCCCACGAAGGGCTGGGCGATCTCCCGCGTCCCCAGGCCCATGGCGTAATAGTAGGACCGATGCGGCGCGCGGCTCGGCCCCTCGGTCACGTGCCGGCTGGGGAGTTTCGACTTGTCCCAGCGTCCGTCAGCGGTCTTGGTCATGGCGGGTCCTTCAGGGCGTCTTCAGGGCGCGGCCCGAGCCGGAGCCGGAGCTGTAACCGGGGCTGGAGCCGGGCCAGAGGACGGAGGCGGAGGGGACGGGCTGAGATTGCCCACCGAATAGGGTTTGGTGGTCTTCACCTCGCGCGCCGCCTTGGCGAACACCGCGTCCAGCCCCTGGCGCACGGCCGTCTGGCGGGCCTCGGCTTCCAGGATGTGGCGGGCATAGGCGACCGCGGGGGCGCCGGTGAAGGGCTGGACGCTCGCCCCGACCACCGCGTTGACGGTCACCAGGCCGGAGGCCGGCAACACGAAAAGCGCCCCGGGCGGGAGCTTACTCATGGCCTCGACGAGATCGGGGTTGGCGGCGGCCCCGTCCACCTGGACGTGGGTGCGCTGGAACGGGATGTGAGCCGCCGTCAGGACCGCCGCGAGGCCGTCGAGGCTGGCGGCCGCACTCATTCGCTGCACGAGGGCCGGATCGTTCGGCCGGGCGAAGCGCATCTGATCGACGCCGAAGATCCTTCGGGCGGCGAACGAAGCCGGGTGCGCGGCCATATAGGCCTGCACATCCGCATCCGTGGGCGGCTTGGCCGTCGCGGCGAACTTGTCCTGAAGGGCATTGGCGAGGAGCGAGTCCTCCAGTCGCGCCTTGGTCTCGCGATAGTCCGCCGTCCGGTCCAGCCCCTGGGCGCGGGCGGCGTTCGCCAGAAGGCGCCGGGCGATCAGGCCCCGCAGGGCGAGATCCCGGGCCGACTGGTCGAGCGTGGCCGGCGCCTGTCCAGACGGCGACTCGGCGACAATTTCGGCATCCAGATCGGCCTTGGTGATCTTCTCACCCGCGACGGTTGCAATCACAGGGCTGGGCGGGTTCGCCTGAGCGCCGCCGAGCCCGGGCAGAACCGCGCCAAGACTGGGGAAGCGGCAACCGCCGAGGACAAGAAGCGGAGCCAGGACGAAGAGAACGACGGGGCGGGACCGCATGGGACCTCGGATGGGATCTGAGCGCGTGCGCCTCCTTACCGGGGCGGAGCCCGCGGCGAAAGCGGCCAAAGCCGCCAGAGTAGCGCCGCCAGAGGCGCGCCACCCAAGACGAGGGACGGGATGCGGGATGTTCACATCCTCGCGGGAACCGCACCCGTCTTGAGAACATTCTCAGAGAGCTTATGACTGCACGTGGGCAATCAATTCGATTCAATCAGGGGACTGCCAGATGAAGACCTTCTCTCTCGCCGCGTCGCTCGTGGTGGCTGGCCTGATGGCCGGCGCGGCGGCGGCCCAGACCATGGCCCCTCAGGCGACCATGCAGCCGATCCCGAACCCGCCGGAAAAGACCGCGCCGCACAAGATGGCGCACCACCACAAGAAGGCCAAGAAGGCCGACGCCGCCGCTCCGGCGCCCGCCAAGTCCTGAGCCTTGCCTCCATGACGGGATGTCGCCGGGTCCGGCGGCGGCCGTCAGGAGCTCACTGACCGGATACGATTGACCGGACATGACAGGTCGGGCGCCACGTGCGCCCGGCCTGTCTTTTTTGCCCAGAGCGCCGTCCGACCAGATGGGAACGGTCTGGGCCGATGGACGGCGCGTAAGCGATTGAATCTAGAGCGCATAGCCATATCCATAGCGATTCCCTAAGCTCTGAATTCGCTCTACGGTTTAGCGTTCCTGAGGGATGAGGCGGGGGGCCAGCCCATGCGGATGATCTGGATCGGAGCGGGCGCGCTCATCGCGGCGCTTTTCGTGGGCGTGGGCCTGGCCTTCGCCCCACTGGTCTATGCGGAGCTGGCGCTTAGCCTCGCGCCCCTGCACATCGTGATGCCCCAGCCCCTGCCCCCCGACCCGCATGCTTTCGACGCGCGACCGGGACCTGAAAAGGGGCGGCTCGTCGCCGGCGACTGGCGGGTCGAAACGCTCGCGCCGGGGACCTTCGCCATCGGCGAACCGGCGGGCGACCTCGACAACTACGAGTATCTGCTCGTCGGCGCCGACCGCGCGCTCCTGATCGACGCCGGCTCCTCACCGCGCAGTCTGCGGCCCGTCCTGGCCAGCCTCACCGACCGGCCCGTGACGGTGATCCCCACCCACCTGCACTTCGACCATACGCTTGGCCTGCCCAATTTCGATCGCATCGCCATGATCGACGAGCCTCAGACCCGGGCCGACGTCCATGATGGCCGCTTCACGCCCGCGCCCTTGCAGTTTCTCATGCCCCACGCGCCGACCGTGCGGGTCAGCGACTGGATCGCGCCGGGTCAGGAGATCGATCTGGGCGGTCGCGTGGTGCGGGTCCTGGCGACGCCCGGGCACACCGCTACCTCGGTCTCGATCTGGGACCCGGCCAACCGGTTCCTGTTCACCGGCGATCTCATCTATCCCACCACGCTGTTCCTGTTTCAGCCGGACTCCAGCCTCGGCGCCTTCACCAAGACAGCCGACCGGCTCCTGGCGAGCCTGCCGCCGGACACGCGGCTCTACGGGGCCCACTGTTGCCGCGGCGACGCGCCGCCGCAGGCGCCCTGGCTCAGCCTTTCGGACCTGCGCGACGCGCGCGACACGGTTCGCCTGATCCGCTCGGGGCACGCCAAGAGCGTCGGCTTCATCCTGCGCCGCTATCCGGTGAACCGGTTGATGACCCTGGAGACCTTCTACCCCTTCGGCAACGCCTGACGCCCGCCCTCGGCCCGCGAGGGGCCCATGTCGAGGCGCAGGCCCAGACCGAAGCTGCGCGGCGGACCGTAGTTGAGAAGCCCGGCGCTGGTCTGATTCTGCTGAATGGCGAGGTTCAGGAGGTTGTCGGCATAGAGATAGAGGCTGAGCCGCCGATTGAGCCGCCAGGTCAGTCGGGCGTCGAGATCGAATGACGGCGCGAGGTCGAGCCGGTTCTGATCGTCGACGAAGCGCTGGCCCTCGTACCGGCCGTCGAGCGTCAGGCCAAGCATCCGGGTAAGCGCCGCATCCAGAGCGACGGTGGCGGCGAGGGCGGGGGTCTCGGCCGGACGCAGACCGTCAAGCTGCGGCGCCTGGAGCCCGCCATCGACCCGCGCGTGGGTCCAGCTCAGGGAGGCGCGGGCGTCGAGCGGACCGCCAAGATCCAGTCGGGCGTCGGCCTCCACGCCAAAGGCGTCGACCGCCCCCACATTCTCCCGCTGCAGGAGCTCGCCGCCGGCGGGGATGAAGCCACCCACCGGGTCGCTCAACGGTCCCTGCGCCAGGGTGACATTGGTCACCGGATCGATCAGGCGGTTGTAGAAACCCGTGGCGTTCCAGCTCACGGCGCGCCAGGCCCCGCCAGCGCCGATCTCGGCCCCATTGAGCCGCTCAGGGACGAGGGCCGGATTGGCCAGGGTGACGAAATTGCCGACGCGATAGGGCCGGTAGAGCTCGTTGAGGGTCGGGGGGCGAAAGCCGGAATAGAGGGCCGCGCGCAGCCAGAGCGCGTCGGACACCGTGTAGCGGGCGCCCAGCCTCGCGGTCGGCGTAACGCCGCCCCGATTGGCGTAGCTCTGCGCGAGGCTGGCCGCGCCGCCAAGCGGGCCCTGATCCTCGTGCCCCTCCAGATCGGCCCAGATGTCCGCCCGCACATTGGCGGTGAGGAGCCAGCGGCCGACATCCTCAGTCGCCTCCAGATAGGCCCCGCCGACCAGGGCCGCGCCGCCGGCGAATCGCCAGTTCCTCAGCACCCCCTTGACGGCGCCATAGGCCTCACGATCCTCGCCCTCGTCGCGGCGCAGGTCAAAGCCCGCCTCCAGGGTTGTCGCCGACCAGACCGCGCGCAGGGCCGCATTGGCGCCGACGCCGAGCGCGGGGGTGTCATACTCGTTGTCCGCAAGCGTCGCGGTCGTCTGGGCGGGCGTGACCGAGACGCTGGTATTGGCGAGATTGCTGGCCGCCAACCAGGCCTGGGCGCGCCATCCCAGGACGCCGGGCGCCGGCGCGCGGGCGAGGCTCAGGGCCAGGTTGAGGCCCTCGTCCCGGCTGGCCGCGCCGACCAGCCCGCTTCCCTGGTCCTCGTGGAACAGGCGAAGGCTGAGGGCCGCATCCGTGGCCCCGAAAGCGCCGGCGAGACGCGCCCCCGCGGTCCAGTCCGTGAGGCTGAGATTGGCGTCGGCCGGACCGCGACCCTGGCGCACCGGGTCCCAGCCCGCATCGTGCTCCTGGCTGGCGTCAAGGGTGAGGACGAAGCGACCCAGCGCCACGCTGGCGACCCCGGCGACGCGCTCGTGGCCGAGGGTTCCGCCCCCCGCGTCGAGCAAGGCTTGGCCGGGGCTGGCCGGAGCGGAGGTCAGGGCGATCTCGCCGGTCAGGGCCCCGGCGCCATAGGCCCCCGCGCCCGCGCCCCGCACCAGGCTCACCGGGCCCAGGATCTCGGAGGGAATGGCGTTGAAGATCACCCAGCCGCCGAAAGGATCGTTGAGCG
>DAIDGR010000043.1 GCA_027452265.1 Caulobacteraceae bacterium | reverse complement strand
CGCGGGCCTTGGCGCGGTGCGCGATGTCATGCTGGGCGGGGCCAAGCTGACCCCGGCCGCCGATCAGCGGTCAGACCCGGACGGCGATGACGCCCAGAGCCGGCTCAACCTGACCTTCACCTCCGATCGCCTGGCCGCGCTTCCCGCGGGACGCCGCCTGACCGCGAGCGTCGCCCTCAGCGATGGCCGCAGCCTGGAGCTCGCCGTGACCTTGCTGGCGCCTCGTCCGCGGATCCGCCTTTTGGCGCGGAGCCTCAAGCCGCCGGCGCCCACGCCTGGCGTCCTCACCCTGACGCCCGGCTCCGAGGCGGACATCCCCCGCGGGGGAACGCTCAGCTTCTCTCTGGCGGCTGCAGATGGGGGAAACCTCAGCCCCGACGCAAAGGCTGAAGTGGCCACGGCCGACGGCGCCTTTGTCGCCACGCTTGAGCCCGGCGCGGGTCTGACGCGGGCCGACGCCCATGTGGCCGTCGCGAGCCTGGACACGGGCAAGGCGTTCAGCGCCTCGGCGTTTGGCCCCCTGCGCGTCCGTCTCGTGGGTCCGCACGGCGCCAGCGACTGGCTGGATCTGGGCGTGCTGGTGCGCCTGCCCGAGGTGACGGCGGTACACTGCGCCGCGGCGGCGGCGACGTGTCAGCTCACGGGCGCCAATCTCTTCCTGATCGCGGCGGTGGCCTCCGATCCAGGCTTCACGACCGCCGTGACCGTGCCCGACGGCTTTCCCGGCGACAGCCTGGCGATCCCGGCGCCGCATGACGGACGGCTCTATCTCAAGCTGCGTGACGACCCGGAGACGCCGGTCAAGCTGGAAGTGGGATGGCATCGGCGCACGCCGCACCATGCACCCGCGCCCTTGCCAGAGCCCCTTCAGCAGCCCTTGCAGCAGCCCGCTCTGACGCCCCAGCTCCCACCGGCGGCGGCGCCATCGACGGCGGGTTCGCCCGCCGCCCCCGATATGGACAGCGCCCATCCCAAGCCGCCCAAGCACGATGCGTCTTGGTGAAATCGGCGAAGGCGCGCAATGGCGCCCTGTCTTCAGGGCCTTGGGCGCGCGTCCAAGCGCCGGGCCGGTTCCGACCAAAACGCCACGCGCTCGAGGCGCCTGAGCCCTATTCGATCAGGGCGGCATAGGCGGAATGACGGCGCAGCCAGGTCGCGGCATAGCCGCACACGGGACGCAGGCGCTCGCCCCGGGCCTGGGCGCGCTCCGCCAGAGCGGTCATGAAGACGCCTGACGCGCCCGATCCGCGCAGGGCGGGGTCCGCCTCCACATGATCGATGATCAGACGCCCGGGCTCCTGACGGCACCGGGCAAAGACCGTTGCGCCGGCAAAGTCCATCTCAAGCCGACCGTGGCTCTCCAGGCGGTCGATCATCGGTCCCGCGGGCGCGGCGGGCATCTCAGAGGCGCTCGACCGCCATGGCCACGGCCTCGCCGCCGCCGATGCACAGGGAGGCCACGCCACGCCGCGCCTTGCGCGCCTCAAGGGCGGCCAGGAGGGTCGCCAGGATCCGGGCGCCAGAGGCGCCGATGGGATGGCCGAGGGCGCAGGCCCCGCCGTTCACATTCAGGCGCTCATGCGGAATATCGAGCTCACGCATGGCGATCATGGCCACCACCGCGAACGCCTCGTTCACCTCCCAGAGATCGACCTCCTCGGCCGACCAGCCTGCCGCCTTCAGCGTCTTGCGCATGGCCGGGACCGGGGCGGTGGTGAAGAGGCCGGGTTCGTGGGCATGGGCGCCGTGGCCCGCGATCCGGGCGACCGGCTCGAGCCCCTGCGCCTTGGCGGTGGAGGCGCGCATCAGCACCAGGGCCGCGGCCCCGTCGGAAATCGAGGAGGCGTTGGCGGCGGTAATCGCCCCGTCCTTGGCGAAGGCCGGGCGAAGGGTCGGGATCTTGGCCGGGTCCGCGCTCAGGGGCTGCTCATCCTGCGCAACGGTCACCACACCCTTACGGGTGGTCACCTCCACCGGGACGATTTCGCGGGCGAAGGCCCCGCCCTCGGTCGCACGGCGCGCGCGCATCAGGCTTTCGGTGGCGTAGGCGTCCATATCGGCGCGCGTGAACTGATAGGCGCGGGCCGTCTCCTCGGCGAAGGCGCCCATCAGCTTCCCCGGATCGTAGGCGTCCTCCAGGCCATCGAGATACATGCTGTCCATGACCCGGTCGTGCCCGATGCGCGCGCCGCCGCGATGCTTGGCCAGGAGATAGGGCGCGTTGGTCATGCTCTCCATGCCGCCGGCGATGATGATCTCGGCCGATCCCGCCGCCAGGGTGTCGTGCGCCAGGATGCTCGCTTGAAGGCCTGACCCGCACATCTTGTTCACCGTGGTCGCCTGAACCGCGCGGGGCAGACCCGCGCCCAGAGCCGCCTGGCGCGCCGGCGCCTGGCCGAGCCCCGCCGGAAGGACGCAGCCCATCACCACCTGATCGATGCGCTCGGGATCAACCTTGGCCCGCGCCGTCGCCGCCTTGACGGCGGCCGCGCCCAGCTCCGTCGCGGAGGCCGGCGCCAGCGCCCCCTGAAAGCCGCCCATGGGGGTTCGCGCATAGTCGACAATGACGATCGGATCAGAGGACAAGATCAGGACTCCCTTGGAATTCGCCGCGCGTCATGTGGCCGCGCGAAGGCCTGCTGACAAGCGCCGCGCGGCCAGGCGCCCCTTCAAGCCCCCCGCCGTCAGCTTCGCGGGGCGAGATGCAGCCAGGACATCAGCTTCGCCCGGCTTTCCGAGCACAGCAGCCAGCGATCGTTGTCCGTCCAGTGGTCGGAGACCAGGGGAATCTGCGAGAGGTCCCTCGCCCCGGTGCGGATTTCGGTCACCTCGAACAGGCGCGAGGCGCGCTCCAGCAGGCGGGCATATTGCGCCTTGCCGTCGCCGCGCATGAAGTCGTGGATTTCGACGATCAGATGGGCCCGGGTCAGGGACTGCAGGCACGCCTCGTCGAGCACCTCGAACTCGGACGACTCGATGTCGCAGAGCACCACCGAATCCGACGCCTCGACCCCCTGGGCGGCCAGCTCGGTCATGAAACCGGGCGTGGCGGCGCCGTGAATATGCACCCGATCGCCCACCCCATGGTCCGCGGCGAGAGCGGCCAGGTTCTGGCGGCTCTCCTCCACGATCTCGAAACAGTGGGAGCGGGCATAGACGCCCACGGCCACCAGCCCCACGCCGTAATAGCCGTCGGCCGCCCCCAGATCGATCAGGGTGGTGCGCTCCCCGGCGAGGCGGGCGAGCAGGGCGCAGACCTCCTGCTCGTAAAGGCCGAGAATCTTGGCCGAGTCGTCCGCCGCCCGCCAGGTGGCCCGGGCGCCGACATTGTATCCGCTCAAGGGACCATGCTGCACGACCCCGCCCGTGGCTTGGAACAGGCGCCGTGCAAGATAAAGCCGCCGCACCTCGACCGCGTGGCCGGTCGCCCAATCCATCAGGTCTTCGGTCTCGATGGCCATGTGCGCGGCCTTCAGGAGACCGTCGCGGCGATGAATCCCCCGCCCAGCACACGGCTTGGGCAAGCGGCGTCATAAAGCACGCAGGCCTGGCCAGGGGCCACCGCCTCTTCCGGCGCGGCGAAACGCACCTCGACCTCTCCCGACTCGGCCAGGACCAGCCATCCCGGCGACGGCTCCCGGGTCGAACGCACCCGGGCCAGGACCGGCTTGCGCACGCGCGCGGCGGCGGCCATGTCTGGCTCATCGCCCAGCCAGTTGATCTCCTTGAGGCGGAGGGCGGATGCGAACAGGGCGTCGCGCGGCCCAACCACGACCCGGCGCGCCTTCGCGTCGAGACGAACGACGAACAGCGGCTCGCCAAGGGCGATATTCAGGCCGCGCCTCTGGCCCACCGTATAGCGGCTGACCCCGTCGTGGCGTCCCAGGACCCGGCCATCCACATGCACGATCTCGCCCCCCTCTTCGGTGCGCGGGCGCAGCCGATCGATCAGGTTCACATAACGCCCGGAGGGCACGAAGCAGATGTCCTGGCTATCGGGCTTGTCGGCCACGGCGAGGTCGAGCGCCGCGGCGGCGGCCCGCACCTCGGTCTTGTCCAGTTCGCCAAGGGGAAAGCGCAGGTCGGCAAGCTGGGCCCGGGTGGTGGCGAACAGGAAATAGCTCTGATCGCGCGAGGCGTCCTTGGCCCGATGCAGCTGTGGCCCATGCGGCCCCTCGATCCGGCGCACATAGTGCCCCGTGACCATGGCCTGCGCGTCGAGGCCGCGCGCCACATCCAGCAGATCGTGGAACTTCACCGTCTGATTGCAACGGATGCAGGGGATCGGCGTCTCGCCCTCAAGATAGGATCGCGCGAAATCCTCGATCACCGCCTCACGGAAGCGAGCCTCGTAATCGAGCACATAATGGGGCAGGCCCAGGCCCTCGGCGGCCAGGCGCGCATCGAGGATGTCCTGTCCCGCGCAGCAGGCGCCCTTGCGGGCCGCGGCCGCGCCCTGGTCGTAGAGCTGCAGCGTGACCCCGACCGCGTCATAGCCGCCCTTCGCCATCAAGGCGGCGGCGACCGTCGAGTCCACCCCGCCGGACATGGCCACAACAATCCGGGCGCCCGCCGGAAGACCCAGGGCCTCGACGGCGATCGCGCGCGCGCGCGCAAGGGCCCCGTCGCTTGGACGGTCCTGCGTCTGGGCGGCGAGGGGCGGCGAGGTCATGGTGGGTGGCAAATCCGTCTTGGGTTGCAGCCTGGGGCAACCGGTCGGTTCATCTAGGCGCTCGGATGCGCGATAGCGAGACCCTGGCCTTTCACAGCCCTCGACGCGCAAGCCCGCGATTGCGGGGCGCGGCGGGCGCTGCTAGCCCTGAGGCGCCGTCTAACAGCGCGGGGGCCTGACATATGAGCGTGGACGACAGCGGGGCGCCCAACCCACCCTCCAAGGGGTTTCGCGGCCAGATCTGGCGCTTCTTGAGCTTCGAACAGCTCATCACCGGGCCGGTGATCCACCTCGTCTATTGGGCGGGCCTGGCGATCATCGTCATCTTCGCCTTCGGCATTGTCGGCGCGACGCTTGGCGTCGCCTGGCGCGAGGGCGGCTGGGCCTTTCTGCTGGCGGCCCCGGCCCTGATCGGCGGCGCTCTGGTGGTCTTCGTGGCCGGACTCCTGTGGCGCGCCTTCTGCGAGTTCTATGTGGCGATCTTCCGCATCGGCGATGATCTGGCCGCTCTTCGCCGCGCCGCCCAGGCTGAGGCAAAGCGGCCCTAGGACGCGGTCCGGCCCCAAGCGTTGCGCCATCCGAACGACGTCGGCGGGGCGATATTCCGCGCCTGACATTGGCCAAAGCTTACAAATCACCCTAAGCGGTGAGATATCGTTAACCATTTCACCCTCTAGATTCGCATCAGGGGTCGCTGATCTCACAACCGGGCACGGCCTCTTTCATCGCGTCGCATTTCGGGGAGTCATAAATGCGCGTCCTCATGATAGAAGATGATGCGATGGTGGCGCGGAGCGTAGAGCTTGTTCTGAAGGCTGAAGGTTTTCATGTCTACTCGACGAATCTCGGAGAAGAGGGCGTCGATCTCGGAAAGCTCTACGACTACGATCTGATCCTGCTCGATCTGAACCTGCCGGATATGCACGGCATGGATGTTCTTCGCGCCTTGCGCAATGCGCGAATCGGGACGCCGGTCATGATTCTCTCGGGCAACGCCGAGATCGAAACCAAGGTTCGCACCTTTGGCGGCGGCGCCGACGACTACATGATCAAGCCGTTCAACCGCGAAGAGCTCGTGGCGCGGATCCATGCGGTGGTTCGCCGCTCCAAGGGCCACAGCCAGTCGACGATCCAGACTGGCGATATCGTCGTCAATCTCGACGGCAAGACCGTCGAGGTGAACGGAACGCGGGTGCATCTCACCGGCAAGGAATATCAGATGCTGGAGCTGCTCTCCCTGCGAAAGGGGACGACCCTGACCAAGGAGATGTTCCTCAACCACCTCTATGGCGGCATGGACGAGCCCGAGCTGAAGATCATCGACGTCTTCATCTGCAAACTGCGCAAAAAGCTCAAAGCGGTCGCCCGGGACCATTATATCGAGACGGTCTGGGGACGCGGTTATATGCTGCAGGACCCGCGTGAGGAGAAAATGACGGCATGAGACGCCTGGCCGCCCTGATCGTCTGTCTGGGCGCCGCGTTCCTCCTGTTCTACGCCAGCACGGCGACCCCTCCGCCGCGTGCGGCTGGCGCGCCGGCGAATGTGTTCTCGGCCGGTCGAGCCCTGAGCGACATTTCCGTCATCGCCCGTGCGCCACATCCGGACGGCTCGGACGAGATCGCGGCGGTCCGCACCTACCTTCTGGGCCGCATGACGGCCATGGGACTCCACCCCAGGATCCAGACCGCCGACAGCGTCCATGAGCGGACCTTTGGCCAGGACATTTACGCCGGCGGCGCGCGGGTGCGAAACCTGATCGGGGTGCTGCCTGGACGCGATCCCCGCCTCCCGGCCCTGGCCCTGATGGCCCACTATGACACGGTGCCCGGCTCGCCCGGGGCGGCCGACGACAGCGCGGGCGTCGCCTCGGCGCTGGAGGTCCTCCGGGTGATCGCCGCCCGGGGACAGCCGCTGCGCGACGTCGTTGTCATCCTGACGGACGGCGAGGAACAGGGGCTGCTCGGCGCCCAGGCCTTCTTCGACGGCGACCCCTTGGCCGCGCATCTGGGCTTCGTCATCAATATGGAGTCCCGGGGCGGCGGTGGGCGCGCGGCCATGTTCCAGACCGGAACCGATGACGGCGGCGCCATCCAGCTGTTTGCACGCACCGCCAAGCGCCCTTCGAGCGCTTCGCTCCTGCCGTTCATCTACCACTACCTGCCCAACGACACCGACTTCACGGTATCCCTGGCCAAGGGGTTGCCTGGCTATAACCTCGCCTTCATTGGCCGGCAGTTCGACTATCATTCGCCCAGCTCGACCGTCGCCGCCCTGGATAAGGGGTCGGTGCAGCATATGGGCGATGAGGCTGTGGGCCCCGCCCTGGCCCTGGCCTTCTCCCCCACTCTGCCCGCCCGGACGCCGGACCTCGTCTATGGCGACATCTTTGGCCTCGGGGTGGTCGCCTATTCTCCAGCCCAGGGCTGGCTGATCCTGGCGCTCGCCGCGGGGCTTGTCCTGATCGCCGCCGCCCTGGCGGGCCGGGCCGGGGCTCTTCAGCGGCGTGCGGTGCTGATCGGCCTTCTGACAGGCCCTGCCCTTCTGCTGGGCGGCGGGATCGCCCTCTTCGCCGCACGCGAGCTGACCGGCGCCGGAACCGGCTGGTTCTCCTACCGCCCGCTGCTCGCCCGCTTTCCCATCTACGAAGCGGCCATCGCCCTCGCGGCTCTGGGCTCCATGGCCCTCGCGGCCGTTCTCGCCGGCCGGCGCGGCCGCGCCAGCGGCGCCTGGATCGGACTTCTGTTCGTGGCTCTGGCCGCCAGCGCGGCGGTGCAGGCCGCGGCCCCGCTGGCCGCCTTCGTCATCGTCTGGCCGACCCTCGCCGGCGCCGCCTGCGCGGCTCTGACCGGCGCGGGGAGCGTGCGCGCGACCGCGCCGCGCCTGCTCGCCGCCGTGATCGCCACCCTGGCGGCCGCCTGGTGCCTGAGCTTCCTCCACGCCTTCCTTGAGGGGCTTGATCTGGCGCCCGTGGGCGCCCTGTTCGCCTGGCTCAGCCTCCTGAGCCTTTGGCCCTTCCTGTCCCCGGCGGGCGAGCGCAAGCGCCCCGCGCCCCTTTTCGCCGAGCTGATTCCCGCCGCGCTCGTTCTGCTTGTCGGCCTCGCGGTGGCGCTTGGCCTTCGCCTGACCTCGCCCTGGTCGGCCCGTCACCCCCGGGCGGTGGATCCCATGATTGTCGAAACCGGCGGCTATGCCTATCGCGCGAGCCTCGCGCCGGTGGACGCCTGGACGGCCCGCTTCCTCGGTGGGCCGGGCCAGCCCTTCAAGGGTCTGCCAGGGGGCGACTATGCAGCCGCCAACCAGCCGGGCGTCGCCATCCAGGCCGCTCCGATCGGCGAGGCGCCCGCCCCGGGCGGCGCCGTGCTCACCACCCGCTTTGGCCCCGGCGACCGCGCCGTTCTGTTCGACATCAGCGCCCAGACGCCCTTGCGCATCACCTTCGCGGGACGCGCGATGCCGCTCCTGGCCCCTGGCCGCCACGCGCGCCTCGCCTGGCGGGCCGAGCCGGGCGAGAGCCTCGATGTGAACCTCCAATCGGACCGGAAGGGCGCGGCGGAAATTCGTTATGTCTTCTCGTCCGCCGGCTGGCCCGCGGGCGCGGCCCCGATCCCGCCCCTGGACGCCGATCACATGGCCTGGGGCGACGCCCCGCCAAAAACCGAATTCGTCGGCAAGCTCACCGCGCCGGTCGGCGGCCTGTGATCGCGCCTTGAGGCGGCGTTCGCCCCGGGCCGGCCCCCTCCCGGCCACGAGAGCGAATTTCACGGTGAGAGACTCGCGATGGATATGGCTACTCGCTCTCGATTCACGCGCCTACGCGCCGCCTTTCCGCCCAGACAGTTCCCATCTGGTCGGACGGCGCTCTAGCCGCGGCTCAAGCCCAGATCAGGGCGTCTCACAGAAGGCGCGGCGCGAGGCCATGGTCGCGGCGGACAGGTGCAGGTTGGGATCGCGGCGGCTGTCGACCCCGAGCTGCATCGCGCGAAGACCCATGAACGAGCGGTTGGCGCGATCTCCACCGTCCGC
>DAIDGR010000042.1 GCA_027452265.1 Caulobacteraceae bacterium | reverse complement strand
CCTGAGGTCCGACATGAACCGCCTTCGCAATGTGCGACACGAATGGTTCGCCAATCTTCGGGCTGAGGGGATGGGGTTGGAGGAGGCCTATGAGCGGGCGGGCTATGCGCCGGATCGCTCGCATGCCTGCCGCCTGGCCTCGCGCCCCGACGTGGCGCGGCGCATCAACGAGTTGCGCGTCTATGTGACGCCCATGGTCTCGGCCCGGCCGACCTATGTCATTCGCTGGCTGCTGGGCGTCGCCAAGTCCGGCCACACCCTGGGAACGCCCGCCGGGCTTCGCGAGGCGCGCTTCGCCTTTGTCGAAGCGGCGAGGCTTCAGGCGGCCATGGAGGAGGCCATGGCCCGCGACCGCGACCTGATCGAAAGGCAGCTCGGTCATCTCGACGCCCGCGCCCGGCGGCGCGGCCCGAGCCGCGAGGTCGAGGCGGCGGTCGATCCGGGCCCTGAACCCGAAGACGCCTACGCCACGGAAGACCCCAAGCCCTTCGACCCGGTTCCGGATCGGCTCCAGACCGAGGACGAAGACCCGCGGCTGCGCCACACCGTCCTCAGCCAGAACTTCTTTCCGGAGAGACGTCCGCGCGGACCGGACGACGAGGACGAGGACGGAGACCCGTTCCGGTGAGGTCGCGCCCGCCCCGCGCCCCCCGCCAGATGCGGCCCGTCTTGTGGCCGGATGCGGCCACGCGCGCGGCCAGCCCGCGGCCCGATGCGGCCCCTTGGGCGGCCCGTATGCGGCCATTTGTGGCCAATCCAGCCGCCGGGGCGGGCCGGGTCCGCGCCGTCCGACGTCGGTCTATATCTCTGTTTTTCTGGCGTTTATTTTACCTTCCCAATCCTCCGTCCCGGCGCGGCCCGATCCCATGTTTGGCCACACCCCCAGCCCCTCACACCAGCTCCAGCCTTGCGAGGTCTTCCAGCAGGGTCGGGCCGGTCGGGGTCCAGGCGAGCTTGGCGCGGGTGATCTCGCTGGAGGACGGGGAATCGCGGCCGACGAACAGGGCGAAGACGCCGAACAGATCGCCCGCCTCCTCCAGCGGGATCGATCGGACGGGCAGGTCCAGACGCGCCGCCAGGGTCTCAGCGATCGCCTTCTGGCTGACCCCATCCTCGGCGCTGGCATGGTAGACGGCGCCGGGCTCGGCCCGCTCCAGGGCCAGGCGATAGAGCCGCGCCACATCGCTCACATGGGCCGCCGGCCAGCGGCTCGCCCCGTCGCCGACATAGGCGCACATCCCCTTCTCGCGGAAGATGGCGATGCACGGGCTGACCAGGCCCTGGCGCTGGCGATCATGCACCTGGGGCAGGCGGACGACGCCGACATTGGCGCCCGCCGCGATGAGGGCGAAGGCCGCCTCCTCGCTGGCCGCGCGGGGGACGAGCGCCGAACGGGCCGGCGGGCTGTCCTCGCGCGCCGGCTCGCCATCGCCCACCGCCGCCATGCTGGTTCCCGAGGTGACGAGCAGAGGCTTGCCGGCCAGGGCCTCGCCCAGCACGCCGATCACCCGGCGGTCATCGGCGCAATTGGCCATGTAGGTGCTGAAGTCGTGATTGAAGGCCAGGTGCACGACCCCGTCGGCGGCCTCGACCCCGGCGCGCAGGCTGGCCTCGTCCTCCAGCGAGCCCTCCAGCACGCGGGCGCCGGCCGCGGCGAGGGCGGCCGCCTTGTCGGGGTTGCGGCAGAGGCCGACCACCTCATGGCCGGCGGCGATCAGATCGGCGGTCAGCGCCATGCCGATGAATCCGGTGGCGCCGGTGATGAACACACGCATTTGGGAGGTCCTTTCCGGGACGGGTCAGGCGGCGAAATAGGCGGGGTGGTCGAGGTCGGCGAGCAGGCCGGGTTCGCGCGGCGTCCAGCCGAGGGCCTGGCGGGTGCGGTCGGCCCGGGCCGGGCAGTCGGCGGCGATGAACCGGACCATGGGCCCAAAATGCGCCTCCGCCTCGGCCCCGGCGAGCGAGGCCAGGGGCACGCCCAGCCGGGCGGCGATCACCCGGGCGATGTCGATCAATGGAACGGCCTCCTCGGCGATGGCGTGCAGGGTCGGCAAGGGCGCGCCCCGCTCCACCGCCAGACGATAGGCGCGGGCGGCGTCGCGGCGGTGCACGGCGGGCCAGCGATTGGCGCCCGCCTCGACATGGGCCGAAACGCCGGTGCGCCGCGCCGTGGCGATCAGGCCCGGCACGAAGCCGTGGTCGCCATGGCCGTGCACGGTGGGGGGAAGGCGCACGACCGCCGCGCGCACCCCTCGCGCCCTCAGCCGGGCCGCCGCCCCTTCCGGATCGCGCGGCATCGCCGCGGAGACCGCGCGCGGCGGCGTCGTCTCATCGAGGAAGGCGCCCGGGACCTCGGGGCTCAGGGCGGCCACGCCGGAGGTGACGATCAGGGGCCGGTCCGTGCCCTCCAGGGCCTCGCCCATGGCCGCGATGGCGGCCTCTTCCTGCGCCCCGTTCTCCGCCATCCGGGCAAAGTCGAACTGAAAGGCGGTATGCACCACCGCATCGGCCCGGCTCGCCGCGTCCTTGAGAATGTCCAGATCGCCGAGCGCGCCCTCGACCGGGCTCGCCCCCGCGGCGGCCAGGGCCCTGGCCTTGTCCGGCGCACGCACCAGGCCCGCGACCTCATGGCCCGCGCCGATCAGCTCCTCGACCACCGCGGCGCCCACCCATCCGGTGGCGCCGGTCACAAAAACCCGCATGGAAGACCTCACCCTGCAAACCGCGATGACCGCAATCCTTGACGGCCCCTGTGTCGCGCCGCGCTCTATTCTGGTAAAGTCGTGAGATTATCCTAGTAAGACAGGTAACAGGATGAACGCGCCTCACGTCACCGAGAACCGCCTGGGCGCCTATCTGCGCGACCGGCGCGCGCGGCTCGATCCAGCGGCGCTCGGCTTTCCCGCGGCGCGGCGGCGTACGCCGGGCCTGCGCCGTGAGGAGGTGGCGCAACGGGCCCATATCAGTCCCACCTGGTATGCTTGGCTGGAGCAGGGGCGCGGCGGCGCCCCCTCGGCCGACGTCCTCGACCGCCTCGCCAGAGCCCTGATGCTCACCGAGACCGAGCGCGAGCACCTCTTCCTGATCGCCCTCGGCCGTCCGCCCGAGGCGCGGTTTCGTCCGCCCGAGGGCGTTACGCCGCGCCTGCAAAGGATTCTCGACGCTCTCGACCCGGTTCCGGCCCTGATCCGCACCGCCATCTGGGACGTGGTGGCCTGGAACCGCGCCTCCACCGTCATGCTGACCGATTACGGCGCCATGCCGGTCGCCGAGCGCAACATGCTGCGCTTCATCTTCCTCGACCCACGCGCCCGGGCCGCGCAGCAGAACTGGGAGAGCGTCGCCCGCTTTGTCCTGGGCGCCTTCCGCGCCGACGCCGCCCGGGCCGGGGCGGACGCCGCCGTGCGGCCCCTGGTGGACGAGCTCTGGCGCCTCAGCCCGGAGTTCCGCGTCCTCTGGGGCGAGAACGAGGTGCACGGCCCCATGGGCGATGGGATCAAGGAGATCCGCCATCCGGTGCTGGGACCCTTGAGCTTCGAGCACTCCGCCTTCGCCGTCGACGGCCGGCCCGACCTCACCCTCCTGGTCTACAATCCCGTCCGGCCCGAGGACGCCGCGCGACTGGGGGGCTTGATCCGGGAGCCAAAGCCGTGGACCGGTGACGCCGACCTTGCCGCGACCGCCCTTTAACGCGCCCTGTCAGGACCCGGCCATGACCGACCTTGCCGTCTATTTCGAGCATCCCCAGTGGTTCAAGCCGCTGTTCGCCGCCCTGGATCGCCATGGCGTCGACTATCGGCCGATCGCCATTCAGGACCACATTTTCGATCCCGAGGATGACCTCCCGCCCGCGCCCGTGGTGTTCAACCGCCTGGCCATGTCCTCGTTCCTGCGCCAGTCCGAGCACGCCACATTCTATACCGCCGCGGTGCTCGACCACTGGTCCGGCCTGGGCGCGCGGGTGCTGAACGGGGTCGGGGCCCTGGCCATCGACGCCAGCAAGGCGCGCCAGCTCACCCTGTTCCGGCGCCTGGGCCTCGACATTCCGGCGACGCGGGTGGTGCATCGCCGCGCCGACGTCGCCCGGGCGGCGGCGGGGCTGCGCTTTCCGGTCATGGTCAAGGTCAATATCGGCGGTTCGGGGACCGGCATGATCCGCTACGAGACGCCCGAGGAGCTGGCCGAGGCGGCGGCGGACGGCCTCACCCCCATGGGCGTCGACGGCGTCGCCCTGGTGCAGGAATATGTCCCGGCGCGCGCGGGCCGGGTGATCCGCTGCGAGACCCTGGGCGGGAAATTCCTCTACGCCATCGCCCTGAACGGCGCGGGCTCGACCTTCGATCTCTGCCCGGCGGACGTGTGCATGATCGACAAGCCGACCATCACCATCGAGGCCTATGCTCCGCCGCCCGACATCATCCGCGCCGTCGAGGCGGTCGCCGCCGCGGCGCATCTGGACGTGGGCGGGATCGAGTATCTGATCGATGACCGCGACGGGCGCCCCCGCTTCTATGACATCAACGCCCTCTCCAACTTCGTCGCCGAGCCGACCAAGGTGCTGGGCTACGATCCGCACGACAATCTGGCGGCCTTCCTGATCTTGGAGATCGCCGCCGCACGGAGGGTGTACGCGTGAGGTATGGGTTCTGGGCGCCGGTGTTCGGCGGCTGGCTGCGCAACGTCGCCGACGAGGCCATGGAGGCGAGCTGGGACTATATGCGGCGGCTGTGCACGCGGGCCGAGGAGATCGGCTTCGACCTGACCCTGATCGCCGAGCTCAACCTCAACGACATCAAGGGCGAGGACCAGCCGGCCCTCGACGCCTGGTCCACGGCCGCGGCGCTGGCCGCCGTCACCCGCTCTCTGGAGCTGATGGTCGCGGTGCGGCCCAACTTCCATCACCCCGCGCTCCTCGCCAAGCAGGCGGCCAATATCGACCGCATCTCCAACGGGCGCCTGGCCCTCAATGTCGTCTCCTCCTGGTGGGCGCAGGAGGCGCAGAGCTATGGCCTGACCTTCGATCAGCATGACGACCGCTATGCCCGCACCTCGGAGTGGCTCGACGTGGTCGAGGGGCTCTGGACGCAGACGCCGTTCAGCCACGCCGGCGCGCGCTATCAGCTCGACAACGCCTTTTGCGAGCCCAAGCCCGTGCGCAAGCCGGTCATCTATGCCGGCGGCGAGTCTGAAACCGCCAAGACCATGATCGCTCAGCAGTGCGACGCCTATGTCATGCACGGCGACGCGCCCGAGGTCATCGCCGAGAAGATCGCCGACATGCGCGCCCGCCGCGCCGCGACCGGCAAGCCGCCCCTGACCTTCGGCATGGCCGCCTACGCCATCGTGCGCGAGACCGAGGCGGAGGCCCGCGCGGAGGTGGAGCGGATCACCACCCTCGACCCCTCGGCGCCGGGCTTCGCCAACTTCCAGCAATGGCTCTCGGGCACGGAGCTGGAGCGGGAGATGAAGCTGCAGGAATATTCCGTCTCCAATCGCGGCCTTCGGCCTCAGCTTGTCGGAACGCCGGACCAGGTGCGCGCGCGCATCGCCGACTTCGAGGCGGTGGGCCTCGACCTCCTGCTCCTGCAGATGAGCCCGCAGCTTGAGGAGATGGAGCGCTTCGCCGCCGCCCTCATCGCCCCGGCCTCGGCCGGCCGCGCCGCGCCCGCCCTCTCTTGATGCGTTGGGCCTGACGCCCGGGGCCATTTAGCCGTCGCCCGATACGTTGCGTCGCGGACGATCCCGGTCCAGGCTTCTGAGCCAAAGACGTTCAGACGACGAGGAGACGCCCGTGGCCGATCGTTTCACACCTGAGCAGATGGCGACCTGGCGACGCGAGGGCGGCGTCGTGATCGAGAGCTTCTTCACCCCGTCGGAGGTGGCCGCGGTGGTGGCCGACTTCGAGCAGGTCTTCGGCGCCGCGCGCGGCCCGGGCGAGGCGCTGGATCGCAAGAAGGCGGGCGAGGTCGGCCGCTTCCATCCGGCGCAATTCACCGGCGTCGCCCCCGTGCCGCTCGACTGTTCGCCGGCCCTCAACCTGATCGGCGTGCATCCGGCCCTGATCGCCTTCGCCAAGGCGGCGCTTCAGACGGACGACGTGCATGTCTATCAGTGCCAGGCCTGGGCCAAGTTCACCGGCGAGGCCGACTACGACCAGCCGTTCCACTGCGATTTCGCCAACCACACCCTGACCGCCCCGTCCGAGGACGCGCACCGCAACAGCGTCACCATCCTCTGCTATTTCACGGACGTCACCGAGGCCCACGGCCCGGCCCACTATGTCAGTCGCACCGACAGCGCCAAGGTCGGCGGGCCCGAGCTCAGCCTCTCGGCCGATCCCGAGGTCCAGGCGCGGCTGCAGCGCGAGCTTCAGGCCTTCGACCGCTCCACCGCCTCGCCCGCCGGCAGCATCTTTCCCTACACCATCGACGTCTATCACCGGGGAACCAACCTGACCGCGCCCAAGGGCCGGCGCTACGCCCTGATGAGCTGCTTCAAGGCCGCGTCCAACGACGCCATCGGCTTCCATGCCTGGGCCTTCCACCACACCAAGCCCTGGGGGCGCATCTTCGACCATGCCAGCCCCGAGCAGCTCGCCTGCTTCGGCGTGCCGCGCCCGGGCCACGCCTTCTGGACCCCGGTGACCCTCGCGCGGGCCCAGGCCCGCTATCCGGGCTGGGACCTGACGCCCTATCGCGACGCCCTGCGCGTCGCGGCCTGACCGCTTCAGAGCCGGCCGCGCCCATGAGCCTCGACTTCGAGACCTACCAGCTTCTGGGCCTCAACCAGCCCGCCCCCAGGGAGATGAACGGGCGCACCCGCGCCTCCTTCGTCGAGACCCTGACCGCCCCTGGCGATATCCACTACCACCCCTGCCCCGAGGCCTATCCGCGTCCGGGCACGCCGGAGGGGAGGCTCGCCGCCTATCCCGGCTGGACCGGAGCCCGGGTGTTCGCCGGCACGACGCGCGATGTCAGCATCTACACGACGCCCGGTCTCGACCGCGGTCAGGACGCCTCCCTCCTGGTCTGCCAGGACGGCGCCGCCTATGTCGCGCCCAAGGGGCCGGTGAGGGCGGCCCAGGTGCTCGATGTGCTCTTCGCCAAGGGCCAGATCGGTCCCACCGTGGCCGTGTTCGTCAATCCCGGCCGCCTCGCCGGGTCTGACGCGCCGCCGGAAGAGCAGCGCAGCCTCGAATACGACTCTCTGACCCCCGACTATGGCCGCTTCCTGCTGGAGGACCTTCTGCCCTTCGTCGTCGACGCCGAAGGGTTGAGCCTGAGCCCGGATCCGGCCCGGCGCCTCCTCTGCGGCATCTCCAGCGGCGGCATCTGCGCCTTCACCGCCGCCTGGCATTTTCCGCAGGCCTTTGGCGGGGTGCTCAGCCACTGCGGCTCCTTCGTCAATATCCGCGGCGGCCATAACTGGCCGTTCATCGTGCGCGCCACGCCGAGGCGGCCGATCCGCGTCTTCCTGCAGAGCGGCTCGGGCGATGGCGTTCACTTCACCGGCGACTGGCCCCTGGCCAACCAGACCCTGGCCAAGGCGCTGGACTGGTCGGGCTATGACTATCGCTTCGAGTTCGGGGTCGGAGGCCACTCCCTGCGTCACGGCGGCGCGCTCTTCGCCGAGGCCCTGCGCTGGCTCTGGCGCGCCTGACAGCCCCCCCCCGGGCGGGGGGGCCGGGCCGCCTTGTCGCCCCAGCCCCGGCGGCGGATAGTCGGGCCGAAAAGGATCCGCGCGGCGAGGCGCGGGCGGGAGGGCGACCCATGAAGATCAGGACCTCACTGGCCGCGGGCGCGGCGCTTGTCGGCCTGCTGGCCCTTGGCGGGCAGGCCCTGGCCGAGGCCCCCACCGTGCGAGACCTCGCCCGGACGGTGCGTCTCTCGGACCCCCACGTCTCGCCCGACGGCAAGACCATCGCCTTCGTCGAGTCCCGGGCCGATCTGGATGCGGACGTCTTCAAGACCGAGATCTGGCTGGCGGATGTGACGACCCACGCGGTCCGCCCCTTCACCCAGGGCCGCGACCACGCCGCCGCGCCGGCCTGGTCGCCCGACGGCGCTGCCCTCGCCTTTCTGGCGCCGGACGCCGACAAGCATCTGCAGATATTCCTGGCGCCCATGGACGGCGGCGACGCCCGCCAGCTCACCCATGCCAAGGCGAGCATCAGCCAGTTCGCCTGGCGCCCGGATGGCGCCGCCATCGCCTATGCCGTTCAGGACGAGGCGCCTGAACTCAAAGGCGAGGCGAAGTACGACAAGCTGTTCCGGGTCGGCCACGACGACTTCACCCAGACCGGGCCGGTTCGTCCCTCGCACCTGTGGCTGATTGCGCTCAGCGGCGGCGAAGCCAAGCGCTTGACCCAGGGCGCCTGGTCCCTGCCGGTGATCCTTCCCCCCGGGCCCCCAGCCTCGCCGATCAAGTGGACGGCGGACGGCAAGACCCTGCTGTTCGTGCGCCAGGAGAGCCCGGCCTCGGGCGATCGCGCGTTCAGCCGGATCGAGGCCCTGGATGTGGCCAGCGGCGCCATCCGCGATCTCACAGGCGCCAAGACCCTGGAAGGCTATCCCCTGCTCTCGCCCGACGGCCAGAGCGTGATCTACTGGCGCAAACGCGGCGGCGAGGCCTGGACCTTCCAGGACATCTGGTCCGCGCCCTTCGCTGGCGGACCGGGCAAGGACCTGACCGCCGCGACGCTCGACAAGAACGTGTTCGGGACGCGGTGGGAGCCGGACGGCAAGACGCTCCTCGTGGGCGCCAGCGTCGACGCCACGGTGGGGCTCTGGCGGATGACGCCGCAGGGTCAGGTCCTGGCGCGGCTCGACCTTGGCGATCTGGTTCCGGCCAATTCCTTCTGGATGTCCTATGACGAACTGCCCGACGGCCGCATCGTCACCATCGCCGAAACCCCGACCCATCCGGACGAGCTTTACCTCCTGGACAAGGATGGCGGACATCCGACGGCCCTGACCCACGTCAACGCCTTCGCCGACAACCTGACCCTGGCCCGGAGCGAGGTCGTCACCTGGAAGGCCCCGGGCGGCCGGGTGATCGACGGCGTGCTGACCTATCCGGTGGACTACAAGAGCGGCGAGCGCGCGCCCCTGGTGCTCTATATCCACGGCGGCCCCGCCGCCTCCTCCAAGCACGCCTTCAACCTCATGCCCCAGGTCATGGCCTCCAAGGGTCTGATGGTGTTCGAGCCCAACTATCGCGGCAGCGACAATCTCGACGGCGCCTTCCTGGCCTCGATCTACAAGGACGCCGGCCAGGGCCCGGGCGAGGACGTCATGGCCGGGGTCAAGATGCTTCAGGACAAGGGCCTCGTGGACCCCGCGCGCATGGCGGTGACCGGCTGGTCTTATGGCGGCTTCATGACGGTCTGGCTGGCGGGCCATTACCCGGTCTGGAAGGCGGCTGTGGCCGGCGCCGCGGTCACCGACTGGCGTGAGATGTACGACATCTCCGACGGCAATGTGGGCGTCGTGCGCCAGACCGGAATCTCGCCCTATGTTCCCGGCGGCTGGGCGGCCAACTGGGCGCAGTCTCCGGCTGACAGTCAGACCAAGATCACCGCTCCGACCCTGATCCTGAGCGACGTCGGCGACTTCCGCGTGCCGATCCCGCAGTCCTTCAGCCTCTATCGGGCCCTGGAGGACAACCATGTGGAGACGCAGTTCTACGCCATTCCCACGGGCGGCCACTTCCCCAGCGATCCGGTGCAGATGATGGCCGTGTTCGACAAGTGGGCCGGCTGGGTCGAGACGCATCTGAAATAGCCCACACCCCGGCGCGCGGACGGCTTGTCCCGGGTTGGGGCCCCGGCCATAGTCGCGGCAGGGCCTTGGGCGGAATGCGGGGGAGAGACCAGATGGGACGACGTCTGAGAGGCGGGGCGGCGTGGATCGCCCGCATGCGGTTTGCGGTCGCAGGGCTTGCGGTCGCGGGACTTGCGGGCCCGGCCCTGGCCGAGGCGCCGAGCGTGCGCGATCTGGCCCGCACCGTGGGCCTCTCCTCGCCCGCGGTCTCGCCGGACGGCAAGCTTGTCGCCTTCGTCGAGCGCCGCGCCGACCTCGACGACGACGTCTTCAAGACCGAGATCTGGCTGGTGGACCTGGCCACCAAGACGGTGCGTCCGTTCACGCAGGGCCGCGATCATGCCGGGGCGCCGGCCTGGTCGCCGGACGGCGCGTCCCTGGCCTTCGAGGCGCCGGACAAGGACCACCATCTACAGGTCTTCGTCGCCTCGATGAGCGGCGGCGATGCGCGCCAGGTCACCCACGCCAAGGACAGCGTCAGCCAGTTCGCCTGGCGCCCTGACGGCAAGGCCATCGCCTATGTAGTGACCGACGAGGCCCCCGAACGGAAGGGCGAGGCGAAGTACGACAAGTTGTTTAGGGTCGGCCATGACGACTTCACCCAGACCGAGGCCCCGCGCCCGGCCCACATCTGGCTGATCGATCTCGCCGGCGGTGAGGCGAGGCGCCTGACCCACGGGACCTGGTCGCTTCCGGTGAGCCTGCCCCCGGGCCCGCCGTCCTCTCCCCTGCAATGGACCCGGGACGGCGCCTCGATCCTGTTCGTGCGCCAGGAGACGCCCTCCACCGGCGATGGATTTCTGACCCGTATCGAGGTGCTGGACGTGGCCAGCGGCGCCATCCGCGATCTCACCGGAGCCAAGACCCTGGAGGGCTATCCCCTGCTCTCGCCCGACGGCAAGACGGTCTTCTATTGGCGCAATCGCGACGGCGAGCCCTGGACCTTCCAGGATGTCTGGGCCGCGCCCTTCGCCGGCGGCGCGGGCAAGGACCTCACCGCGACCACGGTGGACAAGAACATCTATGGCACGCAGTGGGCCAGGGATGGCCAGAGCCTGCTGGTCGGCGGCGACGCCGAGACCACGGTGGGGCTGTGGCGCATGACGCCGGACGGCAAGGCGACGCGCCTCGATCTGGGCGATCTGACGCCGGCCAACGGCTTCTGGATGTCCTATGACCAGCTGCCCGACGGGCGCATCGTCACCGTGGCCGCGACGCCGGAGCACCCACCTGAGCTCTATCTCCTGGACAAGGATGGCGGACATCCGACGGCCCTGACGCACGTCAACGCCTTCGCCGACAGCCTGACCCTGGCGCGAACCGAAACCGTGACCTGGAAGGCGCCTCGCGGGCGGACCCTGGATGGCGTGCTGACCTATCCCGCCGGCTATACGGCCGGGACCAAGGCGCCCCTGGTTCTGTACATCCATGGCGGCCCGAATTCGTCCTCCAGGCGGCAGTTCAACCTCGTGCCCCAGGTCATGGCGGCCAAGGGCTATATGGTATTCGAGCCCAACTATCGCGGAAGCGACAATCTCGACGGCGCCTTCTTCGCCTCAATCTACAAGGACGCGGGCCAGGGCCCGGGCGAGGACGTCATGGCTGGGGTCAGGATGCTTCAGGACAAGGGTCTGGTCGATCCCGCGCGCATGGCGGTGACCGGCTGGTCCTATGGCGGCTTCATGACCGTCTGGCTGGCGGGCCATTATCCGGTCTGGAAGGCGGCCGTGGCCGGCGCGGCGGTCACCGACTGGCGCGAGATGTACGACATCTCCGACGGCAATGTGACGATCACCGAGCAGAGCGGAATTTCACCCTATGTCCCCGACGGCTGGGCGGCCAACTGGGCGCAGTCTCCGGCCAACAGCCAGACCAAGATCACCGCCCCGACCCTGATCATGTCCGACACCGGCGATTTCCGCGTGCCGATCCCGCAGTCCTTCAGCCTCTATCGGGCCCTGGAGGACAACCATGTGGAGACGCAATTCTACGCGATCCCCACCGGCGGCCACTTCCCCAGCGATCCGGTGCAGATGATGGCCGTGTTCGACAAGTGGGTCGGCTGGGTCGAGACGCACATCAAGAGCTGAAGGCAAGAGCTGAAGGCGGCGGCGCCGCGCGATCAGGTCTGACCGGCGCCCGGCGATCCTGGCGTCGCGCGGAGGGTTGCGACATAGCGCTCCGCGTCTTCGCCCGCGGGGACGGGCGCGAGAAGCTCGACCTGCGCGGAACCGTCGGCGTGGAGCGCGAACCGCACCGGGACGTCGTCACGCACCTCGCCCAGAGCCATCACCCCGCGCGGCGTCAAGAGCCACTGCCGAAGTCCCGCGATGACGAAGACGCCGATCCCGTCGGCCCAGTTGGCGCGGCACAGCCTCATCAGCCGCTTGAACGTCGCCGGACGGCGCCAGGCCAGGGGGTTGGCGGGCGAGCAGGTCACCCTCAGGCGCCGACCCGCTTCGTCGCGCGTCAGGATCACCCGGCTGAGGTCCGGCCTCAGGCTGTGGGGCAGGCGGGCCTCCTCCTTCCACATGCAGACAAAACCGCGACAGTCGGCGGGCCTCGCCTCATAGACGGCGCAGCCTCCCTCGCGCCGCAGATGGACGCAGGCGACATGGGCCGGCTTGCCAAGGCTGTTCACCCCCAGCCAGGTGCAGCAGAGGTCGCACGCCCCGCAGGGCCGGGCTTGCATCGCTGGAAGGCTCCGCGCTCCGATTACGGCCTCGAGCCTATCCGGTCGGGGGCGCCCCGTGGAAGAGGCGTGCGGCGCCTCCCGATCCGCGATGCGCGCACCGCGTCATGCCGGTTCCGCCGACGCGCAACGCGATCTAGGCTCTCCCGCCATGAGGGCTTCGAGCCCGCGCGCCGCCCGGAGGGACCTTTCGATGAGCCGTCTCCACCTGCATTCCGAGCGCCACCTCGTGTCGCGGATTGGCTGGCTAAGGGCCGCCGTGCTGGGCGCCAATGACGGCATCGTTTCGATCGCCAGCCTGATCGTCGGCGTGGCCGCCTCCGCCGCGCGCCCGGGAGACGTTCTTGTGGCGGGCGCGGCGGGTCTGGTGGCAGGCGCCATGTCCATGGCGGCGGGCGAATATGTGTCGGTCAGCTCCCAGTCGGATACCGAAGCGGCCGACCTGGCTCGGGAGCGCCTTGAGCTGAAGGCCGACGCCGCGGCCGAGCACGCGGAGCTGGCCCGCATCTATGTGGAGCGAGGGGTCGACGAAGCCACCGCCGCCAAGGTCGCCGAGCAACTGATGGCCAAGGACGCCCTGGTCGCCCACGCCCGGGACGAGCTTGGCATTTCCGAAATCACCACGGCGCGCCCGGTCCAGGCGGCGTTCACCTCGGCGGGAGCCTTTACCGCCGGCGCCCTCGCGCCGCTCCTGATCGCGGCGGTGACGCCGCCACACCTGGCGCCCGTCGTCGTATCCGGTGTGTCGCTCCTGTTCCTGGCCGTCCTGGGCGGCGTCGGCGCCCAGGTCGGGGGGGCGCCGCCCTGGCGCGCGGCTCTGCGCGTGACCTTCTGGGGCGCCTTGGCGATGGCCCTGACCGCCGTGATCGGCAAGGCGGTGGGAACGGCCGTCTGAGATCCGCGGCCGACCGTGACCGACGCCAAGCGCCGGGTAGGGTCCGTCCAAGCCCAACGCGATCTTGGGGCCCGCGCCTGGCGCCCTGATCGCCCACCTCATCCCCCATCTCATTCTCTGGAGCGCCTTTGACCTGGCGCAAGGCCAGGCGCGCCCCGACGTGTCCCTGGTGGCGGCGGGACCACAGCGAGGCGATGAACCGGTGAAGCTGATGCGGGTGCGGATGCAGCTCGGGCGGACGCCCGACCATCCCGAGGGCGACCATCGCCACGGCTATCTCTTTGTCGCGCCCCTGGCGGCGGACGCCTATCTCGACGCCGAGGCCTGGCCGGAGGTCAGGGGCCTGTGCTGGGCGCGACGGTTCGACCCGGACATGGGGGCGGACGAGACGGCCAATGGCTGGCTGCAGCACAGTGGCCGCGGCTGGCGCTTCGAGTTCAGCGGCGAGGCCGGCGAACCGGAGGACAAGGAGCCGCTCTTCAAGCTGGACCGGCACCGCGTGGCGGTGGGCGATTATATCTCGGTCACGGAGCCCGACGGCGTGCAGCGCCCGTTTCGCATCGTCGAGGTGACGCCGGCGTGACGTCGGTGGAGAGCCTGGAGCGGGCGGCGGGAATCGAACCCGCGACATTCAGCTTGGGAAGCTGACGTTCTACCTCTGAACTACGCCCGCGCCGGGACGGCGGGATTTAGGGGGTTTTCGGCGGCTTGCAAAGAGCAGGCTGACCTTGTGGCCTGTCACCTCGAGGGGGCCGGGCCCCGCCAGGCGGCCGCGCCGCATTGACCCCCCGCGACAGCGCCGTCAAACTTATAAGCTGACAGGGAAGCGTTCGCGCGGGAGACGAGCATGGCCGACGGCGAGACGATGGCGAAGGCGGCGTTCCACGCCATGACCGAGGGCACGGCCCAGGACTGGGCGGCCATCGCCGCCGCCGGGGCGGACTTCAATCGCGCCCATGCCGACCGCCTGCTGGAGGCGCTGCGCGCACTGGGCCACGACGCCGGCGGCTTCGCCGTCGACCGGCTGGAGCATTCCTTGCAGACGGCCACCCGCGCCTTCCGCGACGGGCGCGACGAGGAATATGTGGTCTGCGCCCTGATCCATGACATCGGTGACCTGATGGGGCCGGCCAATCACGCCGAGGTCGGCGCGGTGATCATGAAGCCCTATGTCAGCGAGGCCAATCACTGGATGCTCGACAAGCACGGCATCTTCCAGGGCTATTATTTCTTCCATCATCTGGGTCTCGACCGCGACATGCGCGAGCAGTTCCGGGGCCATCCGCATTTCGAGCACTGCGCCCAGTTCTGCCACCTTTACGACCAGTCGAGCTTCGATCCGAACTACGACTCCATGCCGCTGGAGGCCTTCGAGCCCATGCTGCGGCGGGTGGTGGCGCGCCCCAGGACCTCGATCTATCGCCGCGACGGCGCCTGAACCGGATACGGCCTTCGGGAGGAACGGGCAAAGGCGCTCCCCTCCCCAGTCCCGTGCGGCGTGGTCAGGCCGCCCGCGGCGCCTCGCCCCAAATCATCCCGGCGGCGTTCCGGGCCGCCAGACGCGCCCGCAGACTTTCGGCATAGGCCTCGATCCTCACGTCCTCCGCCGGGTCGGGCAGCTTTTCCGCATAGGCGGTCCCGTCGGATCTGAGCTCGAAATAGATCGGCGTGCGGGCGCCCACCTCGCCCAGATCCAGATCGCCGCGCGGGGCGAGGAGCCACATCCGCGCGCCACAGGTCGGAAAGACGCCGACGCCCTCCGACCAGTTCCGATCGCGCAGCCGGATCAACTGTCGCAACGTCGGGCGGCGGCGCCAGGCGGTGGGGTTGGCCGGGGGACAGACGGCCAGGATCCGTTTGCCGGGGAGGTCGGGATTCAGCACCACGTTGCAGAGGTCAGGTCGCATGGCGTGAGGCAGGCCATGGCCTTGGCGCCAGAGGCAGAGATATCCAGAGCAGACCGGCGGCCGGATCGGATAGATGCCGCATCCGCCTTGACGCCGCAGATGGATGCAGGGCGTGTCCGCCCGCTTGCCGATCTCCGGCGCCGCCAGGCGGGTGCAACAGACATCGCAGCCCCCGCATTTTCGCGGTGAGTTCTTGGGCTCCATAGTCAAGCTTCTTCCCAGGTTTGGCCATGATCCCGGGGACGGGCGTCAACATGCCTTGCCTACAGACGTCGAAAAACGACGCCGCAGCCAAGGACTCACCTGGCGCGATCACCTCCGAATTTCACGGCAGTGGGAATGTCGAAACATACGCCAGAATGGGTCATGCACGTCTGCACGGAGCAACAACACCGGCTGTACGTTTGATATATTCAAATCGAAAACCGGCCCCCGCGTCTCAAGGCGGGGCCTCGCCCGACGCCCAAGGCTTGAGGTTCTGGCGCGTAAGGTGCAGAAATCCTGAAAAGATGGTTTGCGGCCCCCGCGGACCTGGGAGGACGCCATGGCCCTGTCGCACCCCGCCGAGCCCGATTTCGCCGGTCGGATCGGCCGCACCATCCCGCAATCGGAGCCCGCCTGGCCCGATCTTCGCGCTCCCAAGGGCGCGCCCAATGTCGTCCTGATCACCCTCGACGATACCGGGTTTTCGCATCTGGGCTGTTATGGCTCGACCATCGAGACGCCGAACATCGACGCTCTGGCCCGCGAGGGCCTGCGGTTCGCGGGCTTTCACACCACCGCCCTTTGCTCTTCCTCCCGGGCGTGCCTGCTGACCGGGCGCAATCACCATGCGGTGGGAGTGCGGGCCATTTCCAACATGGATACCGGCTATCCCAATACCCGCGGCTCGATCTCGCCGCGCGCCGCCACCGTGGCGGAGATCCTGCGTCAGCACGGCTTCGCCACCTTCGCCGCCGGCAAGTGGCATCTTTGCCCCATGGCCGAAGCCACGGCCGCCGGACCGTTCCACAACTGGCCCCTGCGCAAAGGGTTTGACGGCTATTATGGCTTTCTCCAGGGCGAGACCGACCAGTTCTATCCCGAGCTGACCCGGGACAACCGCTTCATCGACCCGCCGCGCACGCCGGAAGAGGGCTACCATGTGTCCGAGGATCTGGTGGACCAGTCGATCGGCTGGCTGCGCGACCAGATCTCGCTGACGCCGGAAAAGCCCTTCTTTCTCTATCTCGCCTTTGGCGCCACCCACGCCCCGCACCAGGCGCCCAAGGCCTGGAGGGACAAGTATCGCGGCCGCTTCGACGGCGGCTGGGATGAGGCCCGGGCGGACTGGTTCGCTCGCCAGAAGGCCATGGGCGTGGTCCCGCCTGACACCCAACTCGCGCCGCGCAACCCCGGCGTCGAGCCCTGGGACAGCCTCACCGACGACGAGAAGCGCTTCGCCGCCCGCCTGCAGGAGGCGTTCGCGGCCATGCTCGACCATACCGACGCCCAGATCGGCCGTCTGATCGAGTTCCTGCGCCAGACCCGCGTGCTCGACGACACCCTGGTCATCCTGTGCTCGGACAACGGCGCCAGCCAGGAAGGCGGGCCGCACGGCGTGATGGACGAGATGAAATACTTCAACATGATGTCCGAGGATCTGGGCGCGGCCCTGACCCGGCTCGACGACATCGGCGGCCCCGACAGCCACAGCAACATCCCCTGGGGCTGGGCCCAGGCCGGCAACACACCGCTCAAATGGTACAAGCAGAACACCCATGGCGGGGGCGTGCGCGATCCGCTGATCATGCGATGGCCGGCCAGGGTGAAGGACCCAGGCGCCATCCGCCACCAGTTCTGCCATGCGGTCGATGTGACCCCGACCATTCTGGAGGCCGCCGGGATCGCCATGCCCGCCGAGGTCGGCGGCGTGCCGCAGATTCCGCTGCACGGGGCCAGTCTTCTCCCCACCCTCGCCGACCCGGCCGCGCCCCGCGCCCGGGACACCCAGTATTTCGAGATGCTCGGCCATCGCGGCATCTGGAAGGACGGATGGAAGGCCGTCACGCACCACGGGTCTGGCGTTCCCTTCGAGGACGACCGCTGGGAGCTCTATTGCCTCGACGCCGACATGTCCGAGTGCCACGACCTCGCCGAGACCGAGCCCGAGCGGCTCAAGGCGATGATCGACCTCTGGTGGGCGGAGGCCGAGACCTACGGCGTCGCGCCTCTGGACGATCGGGGCATGTTCGAGTTGTTCCGCGCCTCGCGCCGGCCTGGCATGCCCACCTCACGCCGGCGCTTTGTCTACCTGCCGCCGATCTCGCACCTGATCTCCGACGCCTGTCCCTCGGTGTTTCGCGGCTGGACCACGACCATCGACCTCGATCACCCGGCAGGGGCGGAAGGGGCGCTCGTCTCGCGCGGCAGCCTCAACAGCGGCTTTGTCATCTACGTCAAGGATGGCGCGTGCGTGTTCGACTACAACGCCTTTCACGACCACACCGTGGTCGCCACGCCCTTGCCGGCGGGGGCGAAGCACATCCGGCTTGAGGTCACCCGGCGCGACGACAGCACCGGCCTTGTCAGCCTCAGCGTGGATGACGCGCCAGCGGCCACCGGGACCATTCCGCGCATGCTGTTCATCATTTCCAGCCTGGGCATGGATATCGGTCGCAGCCCGCGTCCGGTGTCCTCGGCCTACACCCCGCCGTTCATCTATCCCGGCGTCATTTCGCGGGTGACCTTCGACCTGCCTGAAGTCCCCTTCGCGCCCCTGGCCGCGGAGGCGGATCGCGCCGAGGTCAAGGCCGCGGAGTCGCGGCAATAGGGCCTCGCCGGGACGCGCCCTAAGCTCATCATGCGTTTTCGTGGAGCGCGCGAACGCGCTCAATCGCGCTCTGGTCTAAGGCCCTTAAGCGCGTTGCGACGCGCAGGGTGGGTTCCGTCCAAACACCACGCGCCTCAGTCCGGCTCCCCCGCCAGCAGGGCGTCGGCCAGCCGCTTGACCACCGCCTTGGCCTGGGCCGGCTTGATGCCCCGGTCCATACGCAGATGGATCCAGGAATCGATGCACAGGGCGAGGTCGAGCGCGTCGACGATTTCCGTCTGCGCGACGACTCTCTCGGGCAGGACAGCCACCAGACCCTCGCGCTGCCCCGCCTGAAGCAGGCGGTTGTTGAGCTGCACCACCGGCGAGTGGTGCACGTGGGCGAGCGCCGCGCGGCGATAGGACATGACCTGTTCGAAGGCCGTCACCCGGCGACGGATCAGGTCGTCCAGACGCTCGCGCCAGGTGTCGCCCTTGAACGGAGCGTTGGTGACGCTGGAGAGCTCGGCATAGACCGTCTCGCTCATCTGGCGCATCAGTCCGTCCTTGTCCTTGAACAGACGGAACACGGTCCGAAGGCCCACTCCGGCGCGCAGGGCCACCGCCTCGGCGCTGGGGTCGTAGTCCCCCTCGCGCACGCACTGCAGCAGGGCGGCGACCACGCGGCGACGGCTTTCCTGGGTCCTCAGGCGGCGACCATCGACGCGGACGCCCGTGGCGCCCTGGCCCTGAGGGGCTGTCTTGCCTCGCGCCTGACCCATATCCGATCAATCCCGCCCGTTTGCGACGTCCCCGGCTTAAGACCGGTTTGATTAACAGAATATCACAATCCTGACTTCAGGGGTCGGAAATGCTTGGAGAGGGCCAGGCCCTGGCTCTGATAGTGCGAGCCGGCGGCGCCATAGAGCCGGCGGGGGCGCTCGCTCAGAGGCTCGAACACCAGCCGCGCCACGGTCTGGCCGTCCTCGAGCAGGAACGGGATTTCGCGGCTGCGCACCTCCAGGACCCCGCGCGAGCCCTCGCCATGGGTCTCGGCGAGACCAAATCCAGGATCGAAGAAGCCGGCATAGTGGACGCGGAACTCGCCCACCGCCGGGTCGATCGGCGTCATCTCCGCGGCCTGATCCACGGGGATCGCCACGGTCTCCTTGGAGCAGAGGATGTAGAACTCGCCCGGATCCAGCAGAAGGGCGCCCTTGCGAGAGGTCAGGGGCTCGAAGAAGTCGAGGGGGTCATGGCCGCCCTCCAGGTCCATGTCGATCACCCCGGCATGGCGGCGGGCGCGAAACCCGCACACGACCCCCGTCAGGTCGACCCCGACGCTCTCATGCGATAGGCGGGGCGGGCGCCCGGACTTCAGGCGAAGCTGGTTGAGGCGGGTGCCCGCGCGAACCAGGACGGAGAAGGTCTGAGGCGCGATCTCGACATAGAGCGGGCCGTCATACCCCTCGGCGACATCGTCGAAGGCGCCCTGGCCATCGGTCAGCAGACGGACGAACAGGTCGACCCGGCCGGTCGAGCTTTTAGGATTGGCGCGGGCGGCGATGCCGGGGGGCAGGCTCAGCCGCTCGGCGAGTTCGGCGATGTAGACGCAGCCCCGCTCCAGCACCGCACCGCGCGCCAGGTCGATCTCGTGCATGGCCAGGGGCGCCAGCCGGTCCGCGACCTTGACGCCGGGCCTTGGCAGGAACGAGGCCCGCACCCGCCAGGCCCGGGGGCCCAGGCGCAGATCGAGACTGGCGGGCTGCACCTGATCGCCGGAGACGCCGCCGGGCGCGGCGATGGCTCCGGCCGCCACAAGCGCCTCGATATCCTGGCAGGGCAGGACCGAATCGGAGAGGTTGAAGCTGCCGGGGGAGGCGCGGGCCATGTCCCTGGCATGAGCGAAGCTTGGGGCCCTGGCAAGGGGGGCGAGGGGCCCGCCCTCGTCTTGACCCCGACGGCCCGGGCGCCTCCTATGCCGCCCCCGCCCGATCCGCCTGTTCCGCGCCGTTTAATTCCCCTCCTCCTTCTCTGCAGGACCGATCCATGTCCGAAGACCCGAACGACTGGGACATCGCCACGCGCCTGGTGCGCGGCGGCCTCGCCCGCACCGACCACGGCGAGATGTCCGAGGCGCTCTTCCTCACCCAGAGCTTTGTCTATGACAGCCCTGAGGAGGCGGACGCCCGCTTCAGCGGCGCAGCTCCCGGCTTTGTCTATGCCCGCTATGGCAGTCCGACGGTGAAGATGTTCGAGGATCGCCTGGCCCTCCTGGAGGGCGCGCCGGTCTGCCGCGCCACGGCCTCGGGCATGGCCGCGGTTTACCTCTCCATGCTGGGCCTTTTGCGGGCGGGCGATCACGTGGTGGCGGGCCGGGCCCTGTTTGGATCGTGCCGCTGGCTGCTCTCCAACTGGGCGCCCCGGTTTGGCGTCGACACCACCTTCGTCGACGCCAGCGACCTCGAGGCCTGGCGCGCGGCGATGCGGCCCAATACCCGCATGGTGCTGGTGGAGAGCCCGGCCAACCCCCTTCTGGAAATCTGCGACATCGCCGCCATCGTAAAGATCGCGCACGAGGTCGGCGCACGGGTGGTGGTGGACAATGTCTTCGCCACGCCGATCTTCCAGTCGCCGCTGAAGCTTGGCGCGGACGTGGTGGTCTATTCCGCGACCAAGCACATCGACGGCCAGGGCCGGGTCATGGGCGGCGCCCTTCTCTGTGAGGAGGCGCTGTTCGAGGAGGCCTATCGCGACCTCTTCCGCCACACCGGCCCGGCCCTGTCGCCGTTCAACGCCTGGGTTCTGCTCAAGGGCCTGGAGACGCTCGACCTGCGCGTGCGCCGCCAGAGCGAGACCGCGGCCCATCTGGCCGACCTCGCCGCCGACCATCCCAAGGTTCGCGCCTGCCGCTATCCCACCCGCGCCGATCATCCCCAGGCGGCCATCGCCCGGCGGCAGATGTCGGGCGGAGGAACCTTGCTGGCCATGGACCTTGGCGATCAGGCGGCCGCGTTCCGCGTCCTCAACGCTCTGCAGCTGATCGATATCTCCAACAATCTGGGCGACGCCAAGAGCATGGCCACGCACCCGGCCACCACCACCCACCGGGCCATGACCCCCGAGCAGCGCCAGGAGATCGGCCTGACCGAGGGGTGGATCCGCGTGTCCGTGGGCCTGGAGTCCCCCGTGGACCTCGCCCGGGACCTGACCCGCGCGCTCGACGCCGCCTGAGGAACGCCGCCTAAGGAACGCGGGCTGAGGAACGCGGGCTGAGGAACATCTCCTGGCCGGTCAGCCGACCCCTTCGGGCGCCAGGAGATAGACGCGCGAGCAGTACTCGCAGGTCACCCGGATCTGGCCGTCGGGCTCGACCATCTGGGACCGTTCGTCCGCCGAGAAGGTGCGCAGCATGTCGAGGATTCGCGCCTCGGAGCAGCGGCAGACCGCGCTCAAGGGTCGGGGGGTGTGCAGGCGAACCCCGTCCTCATGGAACAGGCGATAGAGCAGGCGGTCGGCGGGCGTGTCGGGATCGATCAGCTCGTCCTCCCCCAGGGTGGCGAACAGGGCTTCGGCCCGGCGCCAGCCGTCCGGATCGGCGGCGCGGACCTCGTCGCCGGCCAGGGCCTGGATCAGGAGCCCGCCGGCGCGCCAGGTCGTGGAGCCGGCGGCGTCCAGGGTCTCGCCCACCGCGAGACGCACCCGGGTCGGAAGCTGCTCGGACTGGGCGAAATAGCTCTCGGCGCACAGGGCGAGGGTTTCGCCTTCGATGGCGGTGACGCCCTGGTGGCGGCCGAGCGGCGGCCCCTGGTCCAGGGTCATGATGAACACCCCATCGCCCAGCAGGGTCCGGGCGCCGGGCCAGGCGAGGCCCCCGCTGACGCTCGCCACCCGCTCGGCGTCGAACCGGCAATAGCCCCGCAGGCCGCCGGCCGTGTCGTAATCAGCCACCACATAAGCGACCGGACCCGAGCCCTGGGCCTGGACGATCAGGCGGCCCTCCATCTTCAGGCTGGAGCCAACCAGGGCGGCCAGCACGCAGGCCTCGCCCAGAAGATTGGCCACGGGCGCCGGATAGGCGTGCCGGGTCAGGACTTCATGGATGGCGGGGCCGAGCCGCACGATGCGGCCGGTGACGGGCGCCTGGTCCAGCTGGAAGGCGGCGACGAGATCATCGGCGGAAGGCATCTCGCCCATATAGGCCGTGTCCGGTCCCTCGCCAGGGCCGTAGCCTCAGGCGATCGCCCCGAAACACCAGGCCAGGATCGCCTTCTGGGCGTGCAGACGGTTTTCCGCCTCGTCCCAGATCAGCGAGCGAGGCCCATCGAGCACGCCGTCGGTCACCTCCTCGCCGCGATGGGCCGGAAGACAGTGCAGAAACACCGCGTCCGGCGCGGCCAGGTCCATCAGGGCCTCGTCGACCTGATAGGGCGCGAAGGCGACGAGCCGGGCCTCGTGATCCGGGTCGCCCATGGACACCCAGCCGTCGGCGATGATGCAGTCCGCGCCCCGGGCGGCGGCGCGATGATCGGACGTCACCTCGACCCGGCCGGGCGCATGGGCCAGATCCTCGGGACGGGGGCGGTAGGCGTCCGGGCAGGCCACCACCAGATTGAAGTCGAAGCGCGCGGCGGCGTGGATGTAACTGGCGCAGACATTGTTGCCGTCGCCGATCCAGGCGAAGGTCCGTCCGGCCACCGGACCCCGATGGGCCTCATAGGTCATCAGATCGGCCATGATCTGGCAGGGATGGCTCCGATTGGTCAGGCCATTGATGACCGGCACGCCGGCGTGAGCGGCGAAGACCTCCACATCGTCGTGCTCCACGGCGCGGATCATCACCGCATCGACCATCCGCGAGAGCACCCGGGCCGTATCGGCGATGGTCTCGCCCCGGCCAAGCTGCATGTCGCTTCCGGTGGCGATCACGCTCGCCCCGCCAAGCTGGCGGATCGCCGCGTCGAACGAGAACCGAGTCCGGGTGGAGTTCTTCTGGAAGATCATCGCCAAGGTGCGACCCGCCGCGGGGGCGTCCAGGTCCGGCCGGCCCTGACCCCAGCCCTGGCGCGCGGCCTTGCGCGTCTTGGCGTCCTCCAGGATGGCCCGCAGGGTCGCGGCGTCGTGACGCCAGAGGTCGATGAAGTGCCGGGGCGACCCGCTGGCCGGACCGCCGTTCACGCCGCCGCCTCCGCCCGCATCGCCTCGCAGGTCGCCTCCAGGCGGGCGATCGCCTCGCGCGCCTCGTCCTCGCTCATGATCAGGGGCGGCAGGAGGCGCACGCAATTGTCGCCGCCTCCGGCGATCAGCAGGTGCTGGTCGCGAGCGGCGGCCATGAAGGCGCGATTGGAGGGGATCAGCTTGAGGCCGATCAGCAGACCCTTGCCGCGCACCTCTTCGATGATGTCCGGAAAGCGTGACTGGAGCGCCGCAAGCGACTGGGAGAAGAGCCCGCTCAGACGCCGCACGTGCTCCAGCGTCTCCGGCCGGGTCAGCTCCTCCACCGCCGCCAGGCCCACCGCCATGGCCAGGGGGTTGCCGCCATAGGTCGAACCGTGCGCCCCCACGCCCATGCCGCTGGCCGCCTCGGACGTGGCGAGGCACGCCCCCACGGGAAAGCCGCCGCCCAGGGCCTTGGCCACGCACATGATGTCCGGAGCCGCGTCATGGGCCCACTCGTGCGCGAAAAGACGCCCGGTGCGGCCAAGTCCCGACTGAATCTCGTCCAGGATCAGAAGCACGCCATGCTCACGCGTCAGTTGGCGAAGCGCGGTCAGGCAGCTCTCCGGCAGGGCCCGCGCCCCACCTTCGCCCTGCACCGGCTCGAGAATGACCGCCGCAGTGGTCGGGCCGATCGCGGCCTTGAGCGCTTCGTGGTCGCCGAACTTCAGGGTCCGATACCCTGGCAGGGGCGGGCCAAAGCCCTCGACATAGGCGGGATTGCCGGCCGCATAGACCGCCGCGTAGCTACGGCCGTGGAAGGCGCCGTCGAACCCGATGACCTCGATGCGATCGGCCTCGCCCCGGGCCCAGTGATACTTCCGCGCCATTTTCAGCGCGCACTCCACCGCCTCCGTCCCCGAATTGGTGAAAAACACCACGTCGGCGAAGGTCTCGGCGCACAGGCGCCCGGCCAGCCGCTCCTGGTCGGGGATGCGGAAGATGTTGGACACATGCCAGAGCTTCTCGCCCTGGGTCTTCAGCGCCTCGACCAGCTTGGGGTGGGCGTGGCCCAGACCCGTGGTGGCGATGCCCGCCAGACAGTCGAGATAGGCCTCGCCGCTGGCCGTATAGAGGCGTGCGCCCTCCCCGCGCTCGAACGCCAGGGGCGCGCGGTTGTACACGCCCAGGAGATGATCGGCGGGAACGGGTGGGGCGGGCTCAGCCATGGGGCGCCTCCGAGAGCAAGGGGCTCCCCGCATCCGACAACGGAGCGGGCGGTCAAAACCGGAAGCGGCGCTTTCTCTGCGCGGCGACGCTTGATGTCAATGCGCGCGCCGACCGCGCGACGCCGGGCGTCGCGGATTTTCGCCCCCCGATTCGCGCCGGAGGGAGGGCGTCGCGGACCGGGATTGAGGGCTATCCCTGGCCTCAGGTCTTCAGGCGATAGCCGCTGGCGAACATCCAGTGGCAGACGGCGGCCAGGGCCACGGTCAGGCCCGCGGTGCAGATCACCCCTGCCGTCAGCGAGCCGTCCGCCTGGCCGATAAAGCCGTAGCGGAAGCCCGAGATCAGATAGAAGAACGGGTTGAACTGCGAGGCCGAGCGGAACGGCTCGGGCAGGCGCGAGACCAGGTAGAAGGTGCCCGACAGGAAGGTCATCGGCATGATCACGAAATTGCTCACCGCCGCGATGTGATCGAACCGCACCGACCAGATGGCCGCCATCAGGCCCAGCATCCCCATGGTCAGGGCCGCGCCGAACCCGAAATAGAGAACGGCCCAGAGGTGCACGATGTGCAGCGGCGCGAAGGGCAGGATGGCCAGGGCCGTCACGGCGCCCACCACCACCCCACGGGTGGCCGCGCCCAGGGCGAAGCCCGCCACCTGCTCGGTGGGTGAGAGCGGGGGCATCAGGAAGTCGCAGATCAACCCGTTCATCTTGGCCTGCAGCAGGCTCGATGAGGCGTTGGCGAAGGCGTTGGAGAGAATCTGCATCATGATCAGGCCAGGCGCCACGAAGGCGGCGAAATCCACGCCCTGAACCGGGGGGCGGGCGCCGCGCACGGCGACGACGAAGACCAGCATGTAGAGCAGGGCCGTGACCACTGGCGCGCCGAGGGTCTGAGCCCCGACCTTCCAGAACCGCCGCACTTCGCGAACATAAAGGGTCTTCACGCCCTCCCAGTTCACGCCGGGATATTCGCGCGGTGGGGGCAGGGAGACGGCGTCGGCGGGCATATCCTTCATGACGCTCATGTGCGCGCTCGGCGCCCGGCGCGCAAGCCACCCGAGGCGCCTTGACTCCGCCGCCCTCCCCTCGGAAGCCGCCGCGAGCTGGGGACTAGATATGGTTGGCTGTGGATGAGTGCATGGCGCCTATTGTATGGTCGGCGGAATGGAGTAGCGATATGTTGTGTTAACGGACGGCTTGGCCGCTCGCGGACACAAGATATAGTCGGCACAGGCCTTCGAAGGGGCCTGGACCGTCGCAAACGGATGGGGGCGGAGGCTCGAAGGACCATGAGCTGGACCGATGAAAGGGTGGAAACCCTCAGGACGCTTTGGCTGGACGGCCTCTCGGCCAGCCAGATCGCCAAGCAGCTGGGGGGCGTCACGCGCAACGCCGTGATTGGCAAGGTGCATCGCCTGGGCCTGTCCGGGCGCGCCACGCCGTCTCAGCCCAGTCCGGTGGCGTTCAAGCCGCCGCGCGCCCGGCCCGCGGCCCCGGCCGCCACGGCGGCGCCCAGGCGACACGCCATGCCGGAGGCGCCCCAGCGGCCGCTCGCCGAAGCCCGGCTTCCGACCCCGCCGCCCGAGCGGATCGAGACCCCCGGCGCGGCCACCGTGCTGACGCTCGGCCGGCACATGTGCAAGTGGCCGATCGGCGATCCGTCGAGCACGGAATTCACCTTCTGCGGCCGGCGCGCGGCCGACGAGCGTCCCTATTGCGTCGAGCACGCCCGTCTCGCCTACCAGCCGCAGCAGACCAAGAAGAAGTCCAGCGCCAACGAGCTCGCCCGGTCCCTGCGCCGCTATATCTGAGCGGCCAGACGTCCACAGGGGGAATGGTGGCGGCTGCACCCCTCTCGTCCAGGCGCGCGGCGGCCGCTAAGCTGCGCGCCTGATGAGCGATCTCGACCCGTCCCAGGCCGCGCCGGCCGAGGCCAATGACCGGCCCTACTCCGTCTCCGAGCTGGCCTTCGCGCTCAAGCGAACGGTGGAGTCGGCCTATGGCTTTGTCCGCGTGCGCGGCGAGCTCTCCAAGGTCACCTTCCACGGCAACGGCCACGTCTATCTCGACATCAAGGATGAAAAGGCGTCGATCGCGGGGGTGATCTGGAAGCCGCAGGTGCGCGGCCTCGCCGTCCGGCCCGAAACGGGCCTTGAGGTGATCGTCACCGGGCGTCTGACCACCTATCCCGGACGCTCCCAATACCAGATCATCATCGAGACTCTCTCGCCCGCCGGGGTCGGCGCGCTCCTGGCCCAGCTGGAGCGGCTCAAGGCCCGGCTTCAGGCGGAAGGACTGTTCGAGGCGTCTCGCAAGCGCCCCCTGCCCGCCTATCCCGAGGTCATCGGCGTGGTCACCAGCCCCACCGGCGCGGTGATCCGTGACATCCTTCACCGCCTGGCCGAGCGCTGGCCCTGCCGGGTCCTTCTCTGGCCGGCCGTGGTGCAGGGCGATCAGGCGGCCGCCCAGGTGAGCGCCGGGGTCCGGGGCCTGGCGGCCCTGCCTTCTGAGGGCCCTCTCCGCCGGCCCGACGTGATCATTGTCGCGCGGGGCGGGGGCTCGGTGGAGGATCTCTGGCCGTTCAACGACGAGGGCCTGGCCCGCACAGTGGCCGCCTGCGACATTCCCGTGATCTCCGCCGTCGGACACGAGACCGACACCACCCTGATCGACTTCGTCTCCGACCGGCGCGCGCCCACCCCTACGGCGGCGGCCGAAATGGCGAGCCCGGTGCGCGCGGAGCTGGTCCAGGCCCTCCAGGCGCGGGAGCGGCGTCTCGCCGACCGGGTGGCGCGGCTGATCGATCGCGGCCAGGCGCGGCTGGCCCAGGCCTCAGGGCGCCTCCCCCGGCCCCAGGATACCGTGGCCCTGGCCGTGCAGCGGCTGGACCTCGCCGGAGCGGGCCTGATCCGCGCCCTTCGCACGCACCTCACCGCCCATGCGTCCCGGCTCCAGGCCGCCAGCGGGCGCCTGCGGCCCGCCCTGCTGCAACGGCGCCTTGGCGAGGCCCGCCGGCGCCTCGACGACACCACCCCGCGGCTCGCCCGGGCCGGGGCCCGGCCCTTGGCTGAGGCGCAGGCGCGCCTTGCCCATCTGTCCCAGCTTCACGCCTCGCTCGACCCCAAGGGCCCGTTGCGGCGCGGCTTTGCCCTGATCACCGACGCCCAGGGCCGGATTGTCCGCAGCGCGGCCGCCCTGACGCCGGGCCAGAGGATCGGCCTGGAGCTCCATGACGGCGAACGCGCCGCGCTGATCGAAGGCGAGGGGGCGCATCCCGCGCCCCGGGCCCGGCCGCGCGAGGGTCAGCGCAAGGCGGGCGAAGACCAGGGCAGCCTCTTCTGAGCCGCCGCCGGCGCTGGTCTCAACCGCCGGGAGCCGCTAAGCTGTTCATACGATGAACGCCTACGACAAATTCCTCGGCGAGGGCGGCCGGCCCGCGGTCGTCCATTATGGCGATGGCGAGATGACCGTGCTGCGCGCCGGCGATTACGTGATCTGCGCGGTCAGCGGACAGCGCGTGCCCCTGGCGGAGCTGCGCTACTGGAGCCCCAAGCTGCAAGAGGCCTATGCCGGCGCCGCCGAGGCGACCCAGCGCTTCCTGCAACTTCAGGCCGAAGGCCGGGCATAGACCTGCGCCGGCCAGCGCCGGTGCATCCACCACCACTGCCCGGGATGCTCGCGCACGCGCGCCTCGATGAAGGCGTTGATCGCCGCCACACCGGCGGCCTCGTCGCCCGTGAGCGGGATCGGCGGATGCACCTCGACGCGGAACCTCGCCCCCTTGAGCCGTACGATCGACATGGGCTGCAACACCGCCCCGAATCGCTGCGCCAGGCGCACGCCCGCCGGCAAGGTCATCACCTCCTGGCCGAAGAACGGGCCGGCGACGCCGGTATCGTAGCGCTGGTCATTGAGCATGGCGATCGATCGGCCGGCCTTGAGTGAGGCGATCAGGTCGCGCGCGCCCTCGGCGCCCTTGGGCGCCAGAAGCTGGATGCCGTAGCGGAACCGACCCTCGATGATCCTCCGGTCCACATAGGGGTTGTTGGCCGCGCGGTAGGTGACGTCGCACGCGATCCCGGCCGCCAGGATCACCGCGGCCATCACCTCGATATTGGCGAAGTGGCCCGAGATCAGCACCGCGGGCCGGCCCGACCGGGCGATGGCCTGCAGCCGTTCGAAGCCGGTGACCGTCACGCGCCCCCCCGCCGGAGTCAGCCGATCAGCGATGGGAAACTCGAACAGATAGCGGCCAAAATTGTCCCACTGCTGGCGCAGGATCCGCGCGCGGCCGGCGGCGTCCAGTTCGGGCAAGGCGATCTCGAGATTGCGCACCGCCGTGCGATGGGCCGAGGTCAGGGGCCCGATCCAGCGCCCCAGCGCGCCCCCGAGCGCCGAGACGAGATCCACGGGCAGAATTCGGACCAGGGCCGTGAACACGTCGAAGGCCAGGGCCTCCAGGCGCCAGAGCCGGTCCTGTCGCCGCGAGGGAAGCGCCTTGGCCATGGCGCCTTAAAGCCGTCCGACGTCGGGCACGCAATCGTCAGGTGACGCGCGCGTCCGGCCCGCAAGGCGGCGGCAAGGTGGCCCACCCGTCTTGCGCCCCATCCCGATTGTGGCAAGGCTCGCCTGATGATGACCCCTCGCCTGGACGCGCTCGACGCGTTCCTTCTCGACCTGAATCGCGCCTCGGCCGAGGCGATCCTGCCCCTCTTCCGGGCCGAGCACGGGTTGCAGAACAAGGCCCGCGCCGGCGCCTTCGATCCGGTCACCCTGGCCGACAGGAACGCCGAGGCGGCGATCCGCAAGCTGATCGCCGCGCGCTATCCCGAACACGGTGTGATCGGCGAGGAATATGGCGAGGACCGGCCCGAGGCGGAGTGGGTCTGGGTGATTGATCCGGTGGACGGCACCCGCGCCTTCGTGGCGGGTCTGCCGGTCTGGACGACCCTCATCGCCCTGCGTCATGCCGGCCGGCCGGTGCTCGGCTCGATCGGACAGCCCTGTCTGGGCGAGATCTATATCGGCCAGGCCGGCGGCGCGCGCCTGGTGAACCGCGACGGCGTGCATCCGCTGCACGTGCGCCGGGGCGTCGCCATGGACCAGGCGATCCTCGCCACCACCGATCCGGACGGATGCTTCGAGGCCGACGAACGCCTCGCCTGGCGCCAGATCCGGGCCGCCGCGCGCCTCGCCCGAACGGGCTGCGACGCCTATGCCTACGCCCAGGTCGCCGCCGGCCATATCGACCTCGTCGTCGAAGCCGGGCTGAAATCCTGGGATATCGAGGCCGCGATTCCGGTGCTCCAGGGCGCGGGCGGGTTCGTCACCGACTGGCGCGGCAAGCCGGTGGGGCGCGACGGCGGCCAGGTGGCCATCGCGGGTGATCGCGCCATCCTCGACGCCGCCCTGGTCGCCCTGGCCCCGGCCGCCAAGGCCGGCTCGGAGGAGCGCGCCTAGACGCCCGCCTCGGCCAGCAAGGCCTCGAGCGCCGCCCAGACCTGGGCCTGGCGCGCATCCGTCTCCTGGAACAGTTCGTGATAGGCTCCGGGGACACTGGCGATGCGCCCGCGCGGCAGGCGCGCGACAATCGACCTCGCGGCGGCGTTGTCCACCAGCTTTTCCGCCTCCGCGACCAGCACGCTGACCGGAATCGAGATGCGGGGCGTCCCCGGGCCGTGAGCCAGGCGACGGGTTGCGGAAAAGGCGAAGTCCAGCCAGCCCCAGGTCGGCAGGCCCAGCCTCAGATCCGGCGCCGCGGCGAGCTGGGCCAGAAAGCGGCCATAGCGCGCCGGATCGTGGGTCAGGATATTGTCGGCGAAGGGCGTCGGCACGGTCTCCTGGGGCCCCGGCACTGGGGCTCCGGCGCGGCCGATCCGGGTCAGGATGAAGCTCAGGGCTCGGGCGGCGGGGCGGGGCACGGCGCCCGTCTGCATCCCCAACATGGGGGCGGAGAGGAAGGCCCCGGCAAAGCGGCTCTCGCCCTCGGCCAGGGCCAGCAGGGTCAGGCAGCCGCCCATGGAGTGACCAATTGCGATCCACGGACGGGGCAGGTCATCGGCCTGGCCGTCCAGCAGGCGACGGAAATCGGACAGGAAGGGCGCCCAGCCGCGCGCATGACCCAGGAGCCGGTCTCGCAAGGCGCGGTGCGACAGGCCCTGGCCGCGCCAGTCGTGCACCAGGACGACAAACCCCATGCGGGTCAGACGCCCAATGACCTCGACATACTTCTCGATGGGCTCGGAGCGTCCGGGGCTGAGAACGATCGAGCCGCGCGGCGCGGCGCCCGCGGCCAGGGCCGGGGCAAACCGCGCGGCGCGCAGGCGAGCGCCGTCCGCTCCCGCGTACCAGAAAGCGACCGACCCTGGAGGGACAGGCGCGTCCGGGATGGAGAGGAGCGGGGCGGCCTCACCCACGGCGGCGTTCAGGGGCGGCGTTCAGGGGCCGCGTTCAGGGGCCGCGTTCAGGCCAGCTTGGCGAACAGGGCCTGCATCTTACCCTGCAGCGACATGGCCACGCCCATGTCCGAGAGCTGGAGCTTGCCGGTCATGACGGCGGTCATGGCGTCGAGCTTGCCCTGGCCCATGGCTTCGAGATCGGCCATGGAAATCGTCATGGTCAGGTCAGCCGGGCCGTCGTCATTGGTCACCGAGCCGCCATTGATCAGGATGAAGCCATCGCCCTTGAGGTTGAACTTCAGGGTCTTGCCCAGGCCCGAATCCGAACCGACCGCGGTCTTCAAGCGATCGGTAAGCTCAGCCAGTGTCGTCATGGACGTGTTCGCTCCTCGCGTGGTGTTGGCGGGATCTGGCTCCCGCTTGGCTCGAAGCCGTATCGCGCCCATGGAGGCGAGGCAAGCGAGCATCGCGCGGGCCTCAAGGAATCTACATGAAAAATGCCAATAGCACGGCGCGCCGGGATTGATCGGCCGGGGGCTTGAACCTCTGCGCTCCGGTTCACATCTAGGCGACGAAGGCGCTGGGTTCCCGGGCCTTCCGGATCTCTGGCGAGGCCCTATGGCTCGCTCCCGATCCGCCCTGACAACGACGCAACCTTGCTACAGCTAGGAGGATGCTTTCATGCGCACCATCGATCTGTCCCCCCTCTATCGCTCCGTGGTCGGCTTCGATCGTCTGGCCGACCTGCTTGACGCCGCCAGCACCGAAGCGGCCAGCGGCTATCCGCCCTACAATATCGAGCGGACGGGCGAGAACGCCTATCGCATCGAGATCGCGGTGGCCGGCTTCCGGAGCGAAGACCTGACCCTTGAGGTCAAGGAGAACCTGCTGACCGTCCAGGGCCGCAAGCCCGCCAATGACGAGGCCAAGCGCTACCTGCATCGCGGCCTGGCCGAGCGCAATTTCGAGCGCCGGTTCCAGCTCGCCGACTACGTGGTGGTGAGCGAGGCCAGCCTCGCCAACGGCCTTCTGTCGATCTCCCTCAAGCGCGAACTGCCCGAGGCCCTGAAGCCTCGGCGCATCGCGATCAACGCGGGCGAGACCGGCGCGGCCTCTCTGATCGAGGGCGAAAAGGCCGCCTGATCCGGCGGCTTCGCTCCAGCCTATCCTGGGTGTGGGGCGGCGCGGCGACGCGTCGCCCCTCTTTTTTTGCGGGCGCGTCCGTCAGATCGGCGGAAGGGGTTGCGCGCGGTCGGCGTCGAGATAGCGCGCCGCGGTTGGCTTCAAGGCGCCGTCGAGGCTGATGACCAGCGGATTGCCCGTGGGGATCTCAAGGCCCGTAATATCGGCGTCCGAGACCGCGAACAGGTGCTTGGCGATGGCCCTCAGGGAGTTGCCGTGCGCGGCCACGAGCACGGTCTCGCCCGCGCCAAGGGCCGGGGCGATCGACCCCTCCCAAAACGGCAGGACCCGCTCCAGAGTCATCTTCAGGCTCTCGCTGGCGGGCAGGTCGAGGCCGGCATAGCGCCGGTCGCGCGAGAAGTCGTAGGCGCTGTCGCGCGCCAGAGGCGGCGGCGGCACGTCATAGGAGCGCCGCCAGATCCGCACCTGCGCCTCGCCGTGGCGGGCGATCATCTCGGCATGGTCGCGCCCGGTCAGGTCGCCATAGTGGCGCTCGTTCAGCCGCCAGTCCTTGATCATCGGGATCCAGATCTGGTCGGCCGCCGTCAGGGCCAGGATCGCCGTGCGGATGGCCCGGGTCAGCAGCGAGGTGAAGGCGCGGTCGATCTCAAGCCCTTCGGCCTTCAGGCGCTCGCCCCCGCGCACGGCCTCCGCCTCCCCGACCTCGGTGAGGTCGACATCCGCCCAGCCGGTGAAGCGCTTGAGGAGGTTCCACTGGCTCTGGCCGTGACGCAGCAGGATCAGGGTCGACATAGGTGCGCGCTGTCTTCTCATGAAATTGGATCGGCGCCCGGCTAAGCGGCCCGTCCGCCGGGGTCAAGGGCCGGGGATCCCACGTCAGGCGCCGGAATTGGGCCCAAGTCTGTCGGTTAGGCTCCGGGACGCAGCAAACGCCCGTCTGATAGACTTCGCTGCATGAGAGGCTCAATGAATCGGCTCCCCTGCCCCCATCTCCTCGGCGCGACCCTCGCTCTTGGCTTGGGCATTGCGATCTCGGGGCATACCCTCGCCGCGACCCCGATCGACTTTCGGACGCTCGGCGCCGATCCGTCGGGTCACGCCGACAGCGGCCCGGCCCTGGAGAAGGCGTTCGCCCTGCCGGGCGCGAATACCGTCTATTTGCCGCCAGGACATTACCGCATCGCCTGCGGCCACAGCTTCTCCACCCACCAGGCGCTCAGCCTGATCGGGGCGTCCCAGGCCCAGTCGGTGCTGCGCCTCGACAAGGGATGCACGCTCGGCGGCGATCTGATGACGTGGAACGGCGTGGGCGGATGGCGGCTGCAGGACTTCACCCTCGACCTCGATACTCCGGCGACGCCGGCGCGACGGGTCAATGCGGTCGCGCTCTATGCCTACAACGCGGACGCCCCGGCCCCTCTGATCAACCGCGTGTCCATCCTCCACGGAACCTCGCCCATGCTGGTCCTGGCGCTCGCCTCGGCCGGCGGTCACGACATCGACAAGCCGGTGATCACTTCCAGCACCTTCTCGCTCACCGCGCCGGCCCTGACCCAGAACCAGTGCGTCGCCCTGACCACCAACGGCGGCAAGGGGCGGATCGACGATGCGGTGGTCTCCTACAACACATGTCTGAACACCGGCCTGCAGATCGACGGCGCCCGGCCCCAGGTGATCGGCAACGACATCTCGAACTGGGAGTTCGGCACGGGCATATTCACCGCCTTCACCAATGGCGCGACGGCGCCCTCAAGCGATCACGACTGCCTGTTCGTCGACAATGTCATGCACGACGCCCTGGACCGGCGGCTGGACGTGAACCGCACGCCGCACAATGGGGTGGAGAACAACTGCTACAACTCGGTCTATCGCCACAATCTGGTGCATCACGTCGCCGGGGCCGGATTCTACTCCTTCGCCAACAACTCCACCTTCATCGACAATCTGGCCTATGACAACGGCGCGGTGGGCGCCGTGCTTGGACCGCTGCCCCAGGCGGGGTTCGTCATCTCGCGCGCGCCGTCCGGGCCGCTCTACCAGGCGCGCAACACCGTGTTCATCGGCAACCGCGCCTATGACGACGGGACCGGGACGCAGTTGTACGGCTATCACGAGGAGGGCGGCGGAATCGCCTTCGGCGCGGTGCTCAGGGACAACGATTTCGAGGGTTCGGTCGCCGCGACGGTGATCGCGCCCGGCCCAAGGCCTCTCCCGCAGCCCTGACCTGGAGATGGTGGCGGGGGCGGCCCCGCGCCGCTATAGGCTGCCCCACGCATGAGCGACCGCGTCTTCTACCCGCTCGCCCTTCTCCTCGCCGCGGTCCTGATCGCCGCGGCGCTCGTCTGGCCGCAGGGAACGGGCGCCCCCGAAGCGGCGTTTCTCAAGCTGTCACCGATCGGTTCGCGCAAGGCCGCCTCAACCCCATCTGGTCTTTCGCCGCCTCGCACCGCGGCGGCCCAGACCCCCTGATCCGCCCTCCTGTACGAAAGCCTCCCATGCCGCTTCTCCCCCGAGACGATCTGTCGCCCAACACCGCCGCCTATGAGACGACGCCGCTGGTCAAGGCGACGGGCTTTCGCGAATACGACGCCCGCTGGCGCCTGGGGCCCGAGTTGAATCTCCTGGGCGTCGAGGCCCTGGGCCTGGGCCTGGGCGCCTATTTCCAGGAGCGCGGCGAGCGGCGCGTGGTCGTCGGCCACGACTTCCGCTCCTATTCGCTGTCGGTGAAGCAGGCCCTGACCCTGGGCCTCGTGGCCTCTGGCTGCGAGGTCCTGGACATCGGCCTCGCGCTCTCGCCCACGGCTTATTTCGCGCAGTTCGACCTCGCCGCGCCCGGCGTCGCCATGGTCACGGCCAGCCACAATGAAAACGGCTGGACCGGGGTCAAGATGGGCGTCGCCCCGCCCCTCACCTTTGGCCCGGACGAGATCGGACGGCTCAAGACCCTGGTGCTGGAGGGCGGGGCCCGGCCGGCCCCCGGCGGATCCCTGACCCACCTGGACGGGGTGGCCGAGCGGTTCATCGCCGATGTCAGCGCCCGGGCGAAGCTGTCACGTCCCCTGCGCGTGGTCTGCGCCTGCGGCAACGGCACCGCCGCCGCCTTTGCGCCGGAGGCCCTGCGCCGCATGGGCGCCGAGGTGATCGAGATGGACTGCGAGCTCGACTGGACCTTCCCGCGCTACAACCCCAATCCCGAGGATGTGGAGATGCTCCACGCCATGGCTGCGGCGGTGCGCGAACATGGGGCGGACCTGGCGCTCGGCTTCGACGGCGATGGCGACCGTTGCGGGGTGGTCGACGATACCGGCGAGGAAATCTTCGCCGACAAGATGGGGCTGATGCTGGCGCGCGACCTCGCGCCCCTGCACCCCGGCGCCCGCTTTGTGGTGGACGTGAAGTCCACCGGCCTCTTCGCCACCGATCCGGTTCTGAAAGCCCACGGCTGCGAGGTGGTCTACTGGAAGACCGGCCATAGCTACATCAAGCGCAAGACCGCCGAGATCGGGGCCCTGGCGGGCTTCGAGAAGTCGGGCCACTTCTTCTTCAACGCCCCGCTGGGACGCGGCTATGACTGCGGCCTCACCGCGGCGGCCGCCATCCTTTCCATGCTCGACCGCCATCCCGGCCAGCGCCTGAGCGAGCTGCGCCGCGCCCTGCCCGTGGCCTACACCTCTCTCACCATGAGCCCGCACTGCGCCGACGAGGCCAAGTACGCCGTCGTCGAGGAAGTCGTGGCCGCCTATGAGGCCCTGGCCCGCGCCGGAGGCGCGATCCTGGGCCGGCGCATCCGCGACGTGCTCACCGTCAACGGCGTGCGCGTGACCTTGGAGGACGGCTCCTGGCTGTTGGTGCGGGCTTCGTCCAACAAGCCCGAACTTGTGGTCGTGGTGGAGAGCCTCGCCTCGGCCGACGACATGCGGGCCCTGTTCCACCAGGAGGTCAAACCCCGCCTCGCCGCCTGGCCACAGGTGGGAGCATACAACCAGGAGATCTGAGCGCCGGCGTGCGGAGCCCCGAGCGCGGGGACGCCCGAGGCGAGGTTGCGGATTGAGAGACTGGCCCCCTCGACGGGGTATCCCTACCCAGCCGCCGCCCTCACCGCGCCGGCGATGTCGCGGACGAGTTGGCCGACCAGCTTGGCGTCATCCCCCTCCGCCATGATCCGGATCAGAGGCTCGGTGCCCGAGGCGCGGACGAGAACCCGGCCGGAGCCGTTCAGGCGGGCCTCGGCGGCGGCGATGGCGTCCTTCACCGCGGGGCTGTCCAGCGGCTTGCCGGAAGCGAAGCGGACATTCTCCAGCTTCTGCGGCACCGGCTCGAACTGGCGGGCGAGCGCGCTCATCGGCTGGCCGGAGCGGATCATCTCGGCCAGCACCTGCAGGCCGGCGATCAGGCCATCGCCCGTGGTTGAATAGTCCGACAGGATGATGTGGCCCGAGGCCTCGCCGCCCAGATTGTAGCGGCCCTCACGCATGCGCTGCATCACCGCCCGGTCGCCCACGGCGGTGCGCTCCAGCGTCAGGCCGCGCTCGCCCAGGAACCGCTCCAGGCCGAGGTTCGACATCACCGTCGCCACCACCCCGGGGCTGGAGAGCTTGCCCTGGTCGGACCAGGCCTTCGCCATCAGGGCCATGATCTGGTCGCCATCCACCACCTGACCGCGCTCATCGCAGATGGCGATCCGGTCGGCGTCGCCATCCAGCGCCAGGCCGACATCGGCCCGGTAGTCGCGCACAGCCCGGACCATGGCCTCCGGATGGGTCGAGCCGATATCCTCGTTGATGTTGAAGCCGTTCGGCGAGACGCCGATCTCGATCACCTCGGCGCCCAGCTCATAGAGCGCGGTGGGCGCCACCTTATAGGCCGCGCCATTGGCGCAATCGATCACCACACGAAGGCCCTTGAGGCTGAGCGCGCGGGGGAAGGAGGCCTTGACGATCTCCACATAGCGGGCCTGAGCCTCGTCCATGCGCACCACCCGGCCAAGATCGCGCGGCGCGGCGAGGCCGTCCTGCAGGCCCTCGTCCATCAGGGCCTCGATACCCAGCTCCATCTCGTCCGACAGTTTGTATCCGTCGGGGCCGAACAGCTTGATGCCGTTGTCAGCGAAGTCGTTGTGCGAGGCCGAAATCATCACCCCAAGATCGGCGCGCATGGAGCGGGTCATCATCGCCACCGCCGGCGTCGGCAACGGTCCGAAAAGACGCACATCCATGCCGACGCTGGTGAAGCCCGCCACCAGGGCCGGCTCGATCATATAGCCGGAAAGGCGCGTATCCTTGCCGATCACCACCAGGTGCCGGCGATCCGCTTCGGAGCGGAACAGCTTGCCGGCGGCGAGGCCCACCCGCAGGGCCACCTCGGCGGTCATGGGATGCTGGTTGGCCCGGCCGCGAATGCCGTCAGTTCCGAAATAGGTCCGGTTTCCCATGGGTGGATTTGACTCCAGATCGGCCGCGCCCGGACAGGTTTCGCCTCAAACCGGGCGAAAGCGCGAAAGGCGGCCGGTGCCTATTCGCCTTTCACGCGTTAAGACTAGCTTATCGCGGCGCCGTCACGAAGCGTCGTCAGACTCGCCAGCGAAAGGACGCGCAAGCCAAACATGTGCGGCATCATCGGAATTGTCGGCAAGACGCCGGCTGCGCCCCGGGTTATCGAAAGTCTCAAGCGCCTGGAATATCGCGGTTATGACTCCGCCGGGGTCGCCGTGCACACGCCCAAGGGCCTGGACCGGCGGCGCGCCCAGGGCCGCATCCGCGAACTGGAAGCGGTGCTGGCGGCCGAGCCCCTGGAGGGTCAGGTGGGCCTTGGCCACACCCGCTGGGCCACCCACGGCGCGCCCAATCTGCGCAACGCTCACCCGCAAAAGGCCGGGCGGGTCATGCTGGTGCACAACGGCATCATCGAGAACTTCGCCGAACTCAAGGCCGAGCTGATCGCCGCCGGCCGCACCTTCGAGAGCGACACCGATACCGAGGTGGTCGCGCACCTGATCGACCAGGGTCTGGAGCAGGGCCTGGCGCCCCTGGCGGCGTTCAAGGCGGCCCTGAACCGTCTGACCGGCGCCTATGCCCTGGGCGCGCTGATCGAGGGCGAAACCCAGCTCGTGCTGGGCGCCCGACGCGGCAGCCCCCTGGTGGTGGGCTATGGCGACGGCGAAATGTTCATCGGCTCCGACGCGCTGGCCGTGGGGCCGTTCACCAACCGCGTCGCCTATCTCGACGAGGGCGACTACGTGGCCATCGGGCCGACCTCGGCCGAAATCTACAACGCCGACGGTGTGCGCGTGCAGCGCGAGGTGCGCACAGTGGCCGCCTCCGCCGCCCTGGTGGAGAAGGGCAATTATCGCCACTTCATGGAAAAGGAGATTCACGACCAGCCGGACGCCTGCCGCTACACCCTGTCGAGCTATGTCGACCCGATCGGCGGCCAGGCGCGCGCGCCCGACGCCTTCGACTTCACCCGCATCGCGCGGATCCAGCTTCTGGCCTGCGGGACCGCCTATTACGCCGCCCTGATCGCCCGCTATCTGTTTGAGGACATCGCCGGCCTGCCGACCGACGTCGAGGTCGCCTCGGAGTTCCGCTATCGCAACCCTGCCGTGGCGCCCGGGACCCTGGCCGTGGCCGTCTCCCAGTCGGGCGAGACCGCCGACACCCTGGCGGCCCTGCGCTGGTGCAAGGCCAAGGGCCTGACCACGGCGGCCATCGTCAACGCGCCCGAATCGACCATGTCGCGTGAGGTGGACCACCTCTGGCCCACCCATGCCGGCCCCGAGGTGTGCGTGCTGTCCACCAAGGCCTTCACCGCCCAGCTCACCGCCCTGATTTCCCTGGTGGTCGCCGCGGCCCGTCAGCGCGGACGCATCGATGCGGCCGAGGAAAAGCGCCTCGTCCAGACCCTGCTGGAGGCGCCGCGCCTTCTGTCCCAGGTCATTGCCGACACCGAGGAGGCCCTGCGGCCGATCGCTTTCGAGATCTCCCGGGCGCGCGACGTGCTCTATCTCGGCCGCGGCCCGATGTACGGCCTGGCCCTGGAGGGCGCGCTGAAGCTCAAGGAAGGCAGCTATATCCACGCCGAGGGCTATGCCGCCGGCGAGATGAAGCACGGGCCGATCGCCCTGATCGATGAGTCGACGCCGGTGATCATCGTGGCGCCCAGCGACGCGGCCTTCGAGAAGACCCGTTCCAACATGAGCGAGGTCATCGCCCGCAACGGCCAGGTGGTCCTGATCACCGATGCGGAGGGGCTCGCCCACGCCCCGGCCGAGGCGCGGACCATCGTCGCCCCGACCTGCGACCCGGTGATCGCCCCCTTGATCTTCGCCGTACCGCTGCAGCTCCTCGCCTATCAGGTGGGCCTCGCCAAGGGCGCGGACGTGGACCAACCCCGCAACCTCGCCAAGTCGGTCACGGTCGAGTAATCGGCCGCCCCGTTTCGCCCTGCCAAAGAGGCCCTCTTTCAGATGACGCGCATTCGCAAGGCGGTCCTGCCGGTGGCGGGGCTGGGAACTCGCAACCTTCCCGCCGCCAAGACGACGCCCAAAAACCTGTTGAACGTGTTCGACCGGCCCATGCTCGCCCATGTGGTGGCGGAAGGCCGGGCCGCCGGCATCGAGCACTTCGTCATCGTCCTGGGCCGCGGACAGGGCGCCATCGAGGACTATTTCGATCGCTCGGTCGAGCTGGAGACCGCCCTGGCGGAGAAGGGCCGTACAGCCATGCTGGAGACCCTCCGTGCGGAAGTTGCGCGGCCGGGGGAGATGAGCTTCGTGCGTCAGATGGCCCCGCTGGGCCTGGGCCACGCGGTCTGGTGCGCCCGGGACATCATCGGCGATGAGCCCTTCGCCGTCATGCTGCCGGACATGCTGATGGATGCGACGCCCGGAGCCCTCTCCCAGGCCATGGCCGCGCACGACGCGGTGGGCGGCAACATCGTCGTCGTCGAACCCGCGCCGGACGGCGAGACGCACAAATACGGCATTGTCGCCCTGGGAGAGACCGCGCCGGGCTTTCACGGTCGCCTGAGGCGCATGACCGGCATGGTCGAAAAGCCCCCCCTGGGGACCGAGCCCTCGAACCTGTTCATTTCGGGCCGTTACATCCTCTCGCCGACGGTGTTCGAGGCCCTGGCCGCGCACAGCCGGGGGGCCGGCGGCGAAATCCAGCTCACCGACGCCATGCGCGCGCGGCTCGATCACGAACCCTTCCATGCCCTGGCCTATGAGGGCGTGACCTACGACTGTGGCGATCCGCTCGGTTTGCTCAGAGCCAATGCCGCCTTCGCACTCAGGGACCCCGACCAGGGCGCCGCCGCTCGCGCCGTCCTGAGCGAGCTCCTGAACGCGTCCTTGGGCGCCTGAGCCCCACGCGCCGTGGCCAGCCCCGACCTGCCCAAGGGCATGGTGCTGTTGCAGGTCACGCCGCGCCTCGAGGCCGGAGGCGTGGAGCAGGTCACCCTGGACATCGCCCGGGCGGCGGCGCGCGCCGGGGCGACATCGCTCGTGGCTTCGGCCGGTGGAGGGATGGAGCGGGACCTCCTGCGCGGCGGGGCGCGGCTGGCCCGACTGCCGCTGAACGCCAAGGATCCGATCCGCCTCGCCCTCAACGCCCTCAGGCTATGGCGTCTGATCCGGCGCGAACGGGTCGACCTCGTGCATGTCCGCTCGCGGGCCCCGGCGCTCAGCGCGCTCCTGGCCTGCCGCGCCGCGCGCGTTCCCCTGGTCGCCACCTATCATGGGATCTACGCGGCGGGATCGACCCCCAAGCGCCTCTACAATCGGGTCATGACGAAGGGATGCGCGGTCATCGCCAACTCCCAATTCACCCGCGACCACGTGCTGGCTGAACACCCCGCGGCGGCGACGCGGCTGCATGTCGTGCCCGAGGGGATCGATGTCGCCCGGTTCGACCCGGCCGCCGTGCCCATGAGCCGGGTCCTGGACGCCCGCCGCGCCATGGGCCTTGCCGAGGACGTTTCCGCCCCGGTGATCCTCATCGCCGCCCGCCTGACCGGCTGGAAGGGTCAGGCTTTCATGATCGAGACCCTGGCGCGCCTTTCGCCTGACCGTCTCATCGGCGAACCGCCGGTCCTGGTCCTGGCCGGGAGCGAGGAACGGGCGGGCGAGGCGAGGCGCCTCGCTGATCTGGCCGAACGGCTGGGACTGGGCGCGTGGGTGCGCCTGCCGGGCCCTCTGGAGGACATGCCCGCGGCCTATCTGGCGGCCGACCTCGTCGTGGCGCCCTCCACAGCCCCGGAATCGTTCGGCCGGGGCGTCGCCGAAGCGGGGGCCATGGGCGCGGCGGTGATCGCCTCGGATCTGGGCGCCGTGACCGAGACCGTGCGGCCGGGGGTCACCGGCTGGCTCGTACCCCCGGGGGATGCGGAGGCCTGGACCCAGGCCCTGATCACGGCCCTGAACCTCCCACGCGAGACGCGCGCCAGGCTGGGCCAGGCCGCGCGGACGCACATTGCCGCGAACCACTCGCTCGAGCGCATGGTCGCCGCGAGCTTCACCCTCTATCGCCAGGTGCTGGAGACGTGGCCACACCCCCCGGGCAGGAACCTGACGGCGTGAGCGAGGCTGAGCGCATTCTGGTCATCAAGCTCTCGGCGCTTGGCGACGTGGTGCTCTCCATGGCCGCCTTCGCCCGGCTGAGGCGCGGCCACCCGGAGGCCCATATCACCCTCCTGACCACCCCGCCCTTCGTCGACGTCGCCAGAGCCTCGCCCTGGTTCGACGCGGTCGAGAGCGACGGTCGCCCCGAGCGGTTCGACGCGTGGCTCGGTCTGGTGCGGCGCCTGCGCCGCGCGCGCTATGACCGGGTCTATGACCTGCAGGCCAACGACCGCACCAACCTCCTCTTCCAGGCCCTGCGGCCGGCCCCGCCCGTCTGGTCCGGAACGGCCTTCGGCTGCGCCCTTCCGCAGGACCGCGTCAGGCGCCGCGGCCTGCACGCCCTGGAGCGAGAGGCCGATCAACTCAACCTCGCCCGGGTGTTCCCGCCGACGCCCTGCGGGCCCGGCCAGGCCCCCGGACCGGACGTCCGCTGGATGCTCGAGCCCGGACAGCCCTCGGCCAGCGACTCGCGGCTGGTTCTCCTGGCGCCAGGCGCCGCGGCGCGACGGCCGCTCAAGCTGTGGCCCAGCGCCAGCTATGGCGCCCTGGCGGAGGCCGTGCTGGCGGCGGGGTTCGAGGTGGCGATCGTGGGGGGCCTGGCCGAGCGGGACGCGGCGGCGGGGATTCAGGCCCTGGCCCCTCAGGCCATGGACTTCACCGGACGCACGAGCCTCATCGAGCTGGCGCGCCTTGGCGCCAAGGCGCGGCTCGCGGTGGGCAACGACACCGGGCCGATGCACTTGCTGGCCGCCGCCGGCGCCCCGTCCCTGGTCCTGTTTTCGGCCGACTCCGACCCGGCCCTGAACGCGCCGCGCGGACAGGTGAGCATCCTGCGCCGGCCGGTCCTGGCCGATCTGGCGCCGGCCGAGGTGATCGCGACGACGCTTGAACTGTTGCGCCAGGGAGACAGGGCGTGAACGGCGTCTTGATCCTTTCGCGATCCTTGCTCATATCGAGGCCGTGGAATCCGGCGCGAGACGCCGTGATCTTCCGCGCCTATGATAACTGCACCCGTTCAGGTCACTGAGGAGCCTCGCCTATTCGCCGTCCCCTGATGCCCACCCCGCCGCCGAAGGATACCCACCGGATCAACGAGGATATTCGCGTGCCGCGCGTCCTCCTCATCGATCAGAATGGCGACAAGCAGGGGGTCATGCCGACCTCGGCGGCGCTCGAGGCGGCGGTGGAGGCGGGGCTGGACCTGGTGGAAGTCTCGCCGAACGCCGATCCGCCGGTGTGCAAGATCCTCGACTTCGGCAAGTTCAAGTTCCAGGAACAGAAAAAGAAGAACGAGGCGCGCAAGCGCCAGAAGCTGGTCGAGGTCAAGGAGATCAAGCTCCGGCCGAACATCGACGTGCACGACTACGAGGTGAAGGCCAAGGCCATGCATCGCTTCTTCGAGGAGGGCGACAAGGTCAAGGTGACCCTGCGCTTTCGCGGCGGCGAGATGCGGCACCCCGAGCTCGGCATGAAGCTTCTGCAGCAGGTCAAGACCGACTTCGATCCCGTGGCCAAGGTCGAATACGAGCCGCGCATGGAAGGCCGTCAGATGGTGATGATCCTCGCCCCGCGCTGAGGCGGCTCTTGGTCCTGATCCGTCCCTGATGCCTTCTCGGAAAGACCCTCAGGCGACCTGGACGTGACCTGAACGCGGCCCAAGATGCGGCGATCCTGGTCGTCCGCTGGCCTATCGACGACATCCGCCTTCAATCGAAAGCGGCGATTTTACAGAAAGTTATAGACGCGCTCTGGGCCAGGTCCCCGCTCCCAAAAGGGTGACCTCGCCCCGTTGTCGTGCGGGGCGAGCGCGGTTAAGGCCAGAAGCATGAGCGGATCGACGGGTCATACGGACACGGAGGCGGCGGGAGAGGTCGCGCCCCAGGCCGCTCCCAAGCGTTCCGACGCGGCGCTCTACACCCTGCTGTCGGTCATGTTCATCAACATGCTCGGCTTTGGCGTGGTGGTGCCGTTGTTGCCCTTCTATGGGGCCTCGTTCCATGCCGCGCCCTGGCAGATCGCCCTGATTTTCTCGGCCTATTCCATGGGTTCGTTCTGGGGCGAGCCCTTCTGGGGGCGCCTGTCGGACCGTATCGGCCGCAAGCCGATCCTGGTCTCCACCCTTCTGGCCAACTGCGCCTGCTATGGCCTCCTGGCCTTCGCGCCGAACATCTATTTCGCCTTCATCATTCGCTTCTTTGGCGGCATGGCGGCGGGCAATGGCTCCGTGGTTCAGGGCTATATCGCCGATGTCAGCGCGCCTGAAGACCGGGCCGGACGCATCTCCAAGATCGGGGCGGCCTACAATATCGGCTTCATCCTGGGGCCCTTCGTCGGCGGCAGCCTGGCCAAACCGTCCCTGGGGCCGCTGGGCTTCCAGATCCCGCTCCTGGCCGCCTCGGGCCTGGCCGCGGCCGCTGCGCTGGGCGTCTTCCTTCTGGTTCGTGAGAGTCGCGATCGCAAGACCCGTGGGCCCCAACCCAGCCGCTGGCGCATGTTCGGCTATGCCGTGCGCCACCCGGTGGTCGGGCCTTTGATTCTGCTCACCTTTACCGTCGGATTTGCGTTTTCTGGCATCGAGTCGATCTTCCCGCTCTGGGCTCATCACCGCTTCGACTGGCAGCCGCGCCAGGTCGGCTTCGTGTTCGGCCTGTCGGGCCTGATCGCCTCGCCCACCCAGTTCTTCCTCACCGGGACCCTGTCCAAGCGATTTGGCGAGGCCCGCATGCTGGCCGTGGGCATGGTGGGAACGTCGGTCGCTCTCCTCCTCCAGCCCCTCATCGGCGATGGCGGCGTGGTCACCTACACCCTGATGGCGACCATGAGTCTCTTCTCCTCGATCGCCTTTCCCAATACCGGGGCCCTGATCTCGCGCAGCATCGACGCCGACAACCAGGGCCAGATCATGGGCCTGAACAACGCCGCCAGCGCGCTGGCCCGGTTCGTCGGCCCCCAGGGCATGGCCCTGGTCTTCTCCGGCATCAACGTGAACGCGCCCTATTTCCTGGGCGCGGGGATCGTCGCCCCCGCCATCGCCCTGGCCCTCGCCGCCGGGCGCGGACGCGGCCAGAGGCGGCGGGACTAGGATTCGGGCGCCTGAGGTCGCCCCTCAGTCGCGCAACAGCTCGTTGATGCTGGTCTTTGAGCGGGTCTGGGCGTCGACCGTCTTGACGATCACGGCGCAGGCGAGACTGGGACCGGCGCCATGCGGATCGGGCAGGCTGCCGGGCACCACCACCGAATAGGGCGGCACACGGCCGCGATGCACCTCGCCGGTTTTGCGATCGACGATGCGGGTGGAGGCGGTCAGGAACACGCCCATGGACAGCACCGAGCCTTCGCCGACGATCACCCCCTCGGCCACCTCCGAGCGGGCGCCGATAAAGCAGTTGTCCTCGATGATGGTGGGGGCCGCCTGGAGCGGCTCCAGAACCCCGCCAATCCCCGCGCCGCCCGAGAGATGCACGCCCCGGCCGATCTGGGCGCAGGATCCGACCGTGGCCCAGGTGTCGACCATGGTCTCCTCGCCGACATGAGCGCCGATATTGACGAAGCTCGGCATCAACACCGCGCCAGGCGCCACATAGGCCCCGCGCCGCACCACCGCGCCGGGAACCGCGCGGAATCCGGCGGCGGCGAAGCGGGTCGCATCCCAGCCCTCGAATTTGCTGGGGATCTTGTCCCACCAGGGCCCCACGGCGGCGCCGTCAAGCCCCATCAGCCGCGAGGCCTCCAGGCGGAAGGACAGCAGAATCGCCTCCTTCAACCAGGTGTGGGTCGTCCAGCCCTCGGCGGTCTTCTCGGCCACACGCAGGGACCCGTCGTCGAGCCCCTGGAGCGCCGCCTCCACCGCTTCGCGCAAGGCGCCGCGCGTCTGCGGGTTGACGCTGTCGCGCCGCGCCCAACCGGCCTCGATCTCGGTGCGGATGTCGTCAGAATGGCTCATGGCGGGGACTTCTCGATTGATGCGCCCGCCGTCAGGAAGGCGTGAAGCGAAGGCGCACGGTAGGCGACGAAGGGCGCGGCGGGATGCGCGGCCTGGTCGCCCACAAGAACGGTGGTCATGCCCAGACGCGCAGCCGGGGCGAGATTGCGCTCGGAATCCTCAAAGAACACCGTGCGTCCGGCGTCGATCCCGGTGGCCGCCAGCAGACGCTCATAGGCGATCTCGGACGGTTTGGGTTCGTACCCCGCCCGGGCGATATGGAAGACGTCTTCGAACAGGTGGCTCATCTGCAACCGATCCAGGACGCGCGTGGTGTGCACCGCGTCGGCGTTTGTGAAGATCAGCTTGCGGCCGGGCAAGGCGGCGATGGCCGCCGCCAGCCCGGGATCAGGGGCCAGACTGGAGAGCTCGACATCGTTGATCGCGGCGTGAAAGGCGTCCGGGTCGACGCCGTGATGCGTCATCAGACCGCGCAGGGTCAGTCCGTAATCCGCCAGATAGCCTTTTTGCAGGACCCGGGCGGCGTCTCGCTCCAGTCCCGTCAACGCCTGGATGAAGTCGGTGATCCTGTCCGACACCCGCACCGCCAGGCCGCTGTCCAGCGGGTAGAGCGTGTTGTCGAGATCGAACAGCCAGACCTCGGCACGCTCCAGACCCGGCCTCAAGGACGGGCTCATTGCGTGACGAGCGTGCCCGCGCCGTGCTCGGTGAACAGCTCCACCAGCATCGCGTGCGAACGGCGGCCATCGAGGATCACCACGCCGTCGACCCCCGCCTGCACGGCGGCCATGGCCGTCTCGACCTTGGGAATCATGCCCCCCGTGATGACCCCGGAGGCAATCGCCGCCTTCGCCTCGGCGATCGTCAGCTGGCGGATCAGCCGCCCGTTGGCGTCGAGCACGCCGGGCACATCGGTGAGCAGAAGCAGCCGCCGGGCCTTGAGCGCGCCGGCCAGGGCTCCCGCCACCGTGTCCGCGTTGATGTTGTAGGTCTTCCCATCCCGGGCCACGCCGATCGGGGCGACCACCGGAATGTAATCGTCCTCCTCCGAATCGATCAGGCTGCGGATCAGCTTGGGATCGACCTCCGTGGGCTCTCCGACAAAGCCCAGGTCGACCACCGCCTCCAGGCGCGAGGACGGGTCGACGCGGGTGCGGGTCGCCTTCTCCACCGTGATCAGACGCGCATCCTTGCCCGAGAGGCCGACGCCACGGACATCGGCGGTCGCCCCGGCCTGGGTGATCCAGCTGGCGATCTCCTTGTTGATCGCCCCGGACAGGACCATTTCGGCCACCTCCATGGTGGCGGCGTCGGTGACCCGAAGCCCGTCCACGAAGGTCGAGGCGACCCCGGCCTTGTCCAGCATGCGCGAAATCTGCGGGCCGCCGCCATGCACCACGACCGGACGCACCCCGAGCAGCTTGAGCAGCACCGCATCGGCGGCGAACTGCCGGGCGATCTCCTCCTCCCCCATGGCGTGGCCGCCATACTTGATGACCACCGTCTGACGGTCATGAATCTGGATATAGGGCAGGGCTTCGGCCAGGGTCCGGGCGGTGGCCCAGCCGGCCTCTTGGTCGGTCTCCGTCAAGGATCGGGCTCCCCGGAAGTCTAAGGGTCAGGCGCGCGCGGAGCGGCCCATAAGGGAAGCGGCCGCGCTTGTCATGCGAAACCGGCCCGTAACACTTCAGCCCGCAGATCGGCCATGCCCGCGCCGGTCTCGGCCGAGGTCAGGGTGATGCGAGGAAACGCCGCCGGACGGCGCGACAAGGCCTTGAGGGTCGCGGCGACGACCGCCGTCTGCTCGGCGGGCTTGAGCTTATCAGCCTTGGTCAGCACCACCTGGTAGGACACCGCCGCGAGATCCAGGGCCGCCAGGGCCGCGTCATCCTCGCTCTTGAGGCCGTGGCGGGAGTCGATCAGGAGATAGACCCGCTTCAGGTTCGGTCGTCCGCGCAGATAGGCCCGACCGAGATCCTGAAACCGTCGCACCGTCCCCTTGGACGCCTTGGCGAAGCCGTAGCCCGGGAGGTCCACAAGGCGCAGGCGGCCATCCAGGAGGAACATGTTCACCTCCCGCGTGCGGCCGGGTTCGGTGGAGGCCCGGGCGAGCTGGCGCTGGCTGGTGAGGGCGTTGATCAGGGACGACTTGCCGACGTTGGACCGACCCGCGAAGGCCACCTCCGGCAGGCTCATGTCCGGAAGGCCGTCCAGGGACGCGACGCCCAGCAGAAAGTTCACCGGCCGGGCGAAGGCGACGCGCGCGGCCTCGATCTCCTCGGGGCTGAATTCGGCGTCCGGATGGCTGCCCGCGAGACCGTCCTTGCGGCTGGTCCCGGCCATGCTCAACCGGCCTTGGCCCGGGCCGCGCCGAAGCGATGGAAAAAGTCATCGATCGGATTGTCGACCTTGAACCGCCGCATCAGCACATATTGCTGCAGGATGGTGATCAGGCTCGACCAGGTCCAGTAGATCAGGAGACCGACCGAATACTGCGCCATGATGAAGGTAAAGAGGATCGGCATGAACTTCATCACCGCCTGCTGCGCCGGATCGACCCCGGTCATGGGGGTCATGGACTGGCTGAGCCAGATCGCGAGGCCATAGGCGAGGGGCCAGACGCCAATGTGCAGCATCCCGCCCAGAACGCCGCCGATCAAGGGCGTCAGGGACGGATCCCAGGGGATCAGGCCGAACAGGTTGAGGATGGTCGTCGGGTCGCGCGCCGACAGGTCGTGAATCCAGCCAAAGAACGGCGCGTGGCGCATCTCGATGGTCACGGTGAAGATCTTGGTCAGGGAATAGAACAGCGGGATCGTGAAGAGCGTCGGCACGCAACCGCTCACAGGATTGACCTTTTCGCGCTGATAGAGCGCCATCATGTCCTTCTGCAGCGCCTGGGGATCGTCCTTGTGGCGCTTCTGCAGCGCCTGCAGCTCAGGCTGGATGCGCCGCATCTTCACCCCCATCTCGTAGCCGCGATTGGCGAGCGGGAAGGTGACCACGCGGATCACCACCGTGAGCAGCAGGATGGCGACGCCGAAATTGCCCGTGTGCGTGTAGAAAAACTCCACCAAGGAGAAAATCGGCTTGGTCAGGAACCAGAGCCAGCCCCAGTCCACCGCGTCATCGAACCTCGGAATGTGCAGGGCTTTCGAATAGCCCTTGAGCACCGGCACCGTCTTGGCCCCGGCGAAGAGGTGATTCTGCACCTGGGTCTCTTGCCCAGGCGCGAGGGTGATGGCCTGGCCGACATAGCTCGTCTGATAGATGTCGAGGCCGCTGGCCGGATCGGAGGTGACCCTGGCCTGGGCGGCGATCGGCGCGGTCTGGCTGGGCGCAAAGGCCGTCATCCAATACTTGTCGGTGACGCCGAGCCATCCGCCCTTGGAGCTCCAGTCGAGCTCGCCCTTCTTCTTCCAGGCCTTATAGGCGGAGAGCCTGAGCCGGGGGCTGTCCTCGCCAAGCACCCCGATGGCCCCTTCGTGCACGATCCCGGACTTGCCGAGGCCCTCGGGCAGGCCGTCGCGCTGTACCGAGACGTAGGGCGCCAGGGTCACCGCCTGACCCGTGGGATTGGCCACGGCGTCGGTGATGGTGAACATGAACTTGTCATCCACGGCGAGGGTTCGGGTGAAGACCAGTCCGTCAGCCGCCGTGTAGGTCAGAACCAGAGGGTGGCCTGGCGCGAGATCGCCGCCCGCCTTGACCGTCCAAAGGCTCTGGGCGTTGGGCAGCCCCGCGGCGTTGGCCCCGACCCAGCCGGTCTGGGCGAAATAGGCGTCCTGCGCGCCCTCGGGCCGCAAGAGGTCCACCAGCGGCGAGGTGTTGGAGACCTCATCGTGATAGCCCTTCAGCGACAGGTCATCGAGCCGTCCGCCGCGCAGATTGACCGAACCGATCAGGGACGGAGTGTCGATGGTCACCCGCGGGCTGAGGGCCAGCGCCGCCTGGCGCGAGAGGGAAGGTCGGGCCGCCGTGGCGCCCAGGGCGCCGGCCCCCGCATTGGCCGGCTTGGCCGTGGTCGGGGCGACCCCCGCCGTCTTGCCGGCCGAGGCCGCCGCCGGGTGAAGCAACAGCGCCTTGCGCTCCTGCGGACCGACGACGAAGGTCTGGTATGCAAGGATCAGTAGCGCCGCGATCACCCCGAAGGTGACGAGATTGCGCGTGTCTTCATTCATGGCGAGGCGCGGACCTGATCTGGACGTGAAGAATCGCCCCGGGCGTCTGCGCCGGGCCCGCCCCCAGCGTCGGCGCCGCGAAGATCCGCAGACAGCCGACGAAGGGTGCGCGCCATATCATCAAGCAGAGACGGCCAGGGCCGGGTCGGTGTCCCGCCCCGGGCGAGGAGTACATAGTCGCAACCGGGCAGGACATGAAGAGGCGCGAGGGCCCGGGCCGCTTCGCGCAGACGGCGCTTGGCGCGATTGCGCACCACCGCCCCGCCAATCCGGCGGGTGGCCGTGAAGCCGATACGAACGTGATCCTGGGCGTCGGCGCGGAGCCGGGCCTGACCTGACACCGCTCCGTAGGCCGCCTTGACGCCCTGAGCCGCGGCGAGAAAGTCCGCGCGGCGCTTCAGCATGACGATGTCGGGAGGAGCGGTCATCGGCGCGAAGCCTCACCCAAGGGGCTGAAGGGCCTTGCTCGCACGATCACGCCCACCGCTCGCGGTCGACGGGCGTTTGGAAGGACAGTCTTAGGCGGTCAGACGCTTGCGGCCGCGTGCGCGGCGACGGGCGACAACCTTGCGGCCATTCTTGGTAGCCATGCGAGTCCGAAAGCCGTGGCGACGCTTCCGCACCAGTCTTGAGGGCTGATAGGTCCGCTTCACGACCATTCTCCAAAAGGTAACCGGCGACGCGACCGGGTTGCGCCGCTTGCGAATTTCGAGCGGCGGCTGTTAGGCGAAGGCGGCCGCGAAGTCAATGAACCCCTGGGGCGACGAAGGGGCAAACGCGCAGCACGATGGGAACGTCCCCCAAGGCCGGCGCGGGTCAGCGGCGACTTGCACCGCGTCCGCCGCTCGCTAGAGTGAATTAGAACAAACGTTTGAGGAGACGCGCCATGGCCGATTTCGGCGGCGGCGAGCTGGACGGGTTCCGTGTCGGGGTCCGCGCCTGGATCGAGGAGGCCTATCCGGCGGCCTTGCGCGAGGCGAAGGCGCCAACCGATCCGGAAGCCATCTGGGGCGGACGGGCTTTCGCCCAGAGCGAGGACCCGCAAATCCTCTGGATGCGCCGGTGCGCCGAAAAGGGCTACACCGCGCCGACTTGGCCCAAGGCCTATGGCGGGGCGGGACTGAGCGCGGCGGAGGCCCGGGCCCTGGATCAGGAGCTGGCCGCGGCCCGTTGCCGCACACCCCTGGCCTCGTTTGGCCTGTGGATGCTGGGGCCTGTTCTGCTCGAATACGCCACCGAGGCGCAGAAAAGGACCCACCTGCCGCGGATTGTCCGCGGCGAGATCCGCTGGTGCCAGGGCTATTCGGAGCCCGGCGCAGGATCCGACCTCGCCTCCCTCCAGACCCGCTGCGAGGACAAGGGCGACCACTGGTTGATCAACGGCCAGAAAATCTGGACCTCCTACGCCAACAAGGCCGACTGGTGTTTCTGCCTGGTGCGGACCGACACCTCTAAAAAACATGAGGGCATCAGCTTTGTCCTGATCGACATGACCACGCCGGGCGTGGAGACACGGCCGATCAAGCTGATCTCTGGGGAGAGTCCGTTCTGCGAGACCTTCTTCACCGACGTGAAGGTTCCCAAGGACAACCTCGTCGGGCGCCTCAATGGCGGTTGGGAAATCGCCAAGAGGCTGCTGCAGTATGAGCGCCAGAACATCTCCGGCGGATTTGGCGGGGGCGGTGTGGCGGGCGGCTCGGCGGCGGACCTCTCGGAGGTGGCCAAGAGTTACAACCCGGTGGACGCCTCGGGCGCCCTGATTGATCGCGACCTGCGGGCCCGCGTCGCTCAGAACAAGATGGATTTCCGCGCCTTCTACCTGACCCTGGCGCGGGTGGCCGCGGAGTCGAGCGCCGGCAATGGGCCTTCCGCGGCGACTTCGATCATCAAATACGCCGCCGCGGCCTTGGCGCAGCAGCGGGGCGAACTGATGGTCGAGGCCATGGGACATCAGGGCCTGGGCTGGGAGGGCGAGGGCTTTACGCCCGCGGAGCTGCTGGCCACCCATGGCTGGCTCCGGTCCAAGGGCAACTCCATCGAGGGCGGCACCTCGGAGGTCAATCTCAACGTCGTGGCCAAGCGGGTGCTCAACCTGCCAGACCCCAAATAGACGGTCGCCAGACCAGGCGCCCCCATACGACCAAGCCGGACACGGCCAAGACCGCGACCACGCGGCGCCGAGGATGAGAGGAGAGACCAGGATGGCGGACGGAACAGCAGGCCAAAATGCGGAGCTGGAGACGTTTCGGCAGGAGGCCCGCGCCTGGCTTGAGGCGAACTTCCCGGCCTCCCTGCGCGGCGATCCGGACCTCGCCGAGGTCTATATGGGCGGAGAAAAGCCCAAGGGCGATTACGCTCTGTGGAAGAGCCGCATGGGGGCCAAGGGGTGGGGGGCGCCGACCTGGCCGAGCGCCTATGGCGGAGGCGGCCTCTCGCCGGCTCAGGCCCGGGTGCTTCAGCAGGAAATGGCGGCCATCGGCGCCGTCAATCCGATCGTCGGCATGGGCACAAGCATGTTCGGCCCCACCCTTCTCGAATATGGGACCGAAGAGCAGAAGCAACGCCACATTCCGCCCATCGTCCGGGGTGAGGTGCGCTGGTGCCAGGGCTATTCCGAACCGGGGGCGGGCTCCGACCTCGCCTCCCTCGCCACCAAGTGCGAAGACGCCGGCGATCATTGGCGGATCAACGGCCAGAAGATCTGGACCTCCGGGGCGCAGTGGGCCGACTGGTGCTTCTGCCTGGTGCGCACCGATCCAAGCAAGAAGCATGAGGGCATCAGCTTCGTCCTGATCCACATGCACCAGCCCGGGGTTGAAACGCGGCCGATCAAGCTGATCGCCGGCAATTCGCCCTTCTGCGAGACCTTCTTCACCGACGCGCGGGTGGAAAAGAACGACATGGTCGGGCCGTTGAACGGCGGCTGGACCGTGGCCAAGCGCCTGCTGCAGCACGAACGCTCGGGCCAGGGCGGGGGACGGGTCATGGGCGGGGCCCGGGCCCTTCCCGACATCGCATCCGATTACGCCCTGCGCGAAGCGGACGGGTCGATCGCCGACGCCGATCTGCGCGTGCGGGTGGCGCAGAACGGGATCGACGCCAAGGCGCACAGCCTGACCCTCGCCCGGGCGGCGGCCGAGGCCAAGGGCAACCTCAATCCCAGCGCCACGACGTCGATCATGAAGAACTCAGGCACCCAGATCGGCCAGCGTAAGGCGGAGCTGACCCTGGAGATCATGGGCGCCCAGGGCCTGGGCTGGGAGGGCGAGGCCTTTACCGACGAAGAGCGCGCGGCGGTGCGGGGCTGGCTCTCGGGCAAGGCCACGACGATCTATGGCGGCTCGCAGGAAATTCAGAGCAACATCATCTCCAAACGCATCCTCGGCCTGCCCGACTCCACCCGGTCGGCCTGACCGCTTCCGCTTTCGCCTTCCGATCTTAAGAGGACCAAGCTCGACATGCCCGACTTCGGCGCCGCTGACACCGAACTAGAGGCCTTCCGCGCCGAGGCGCGGGACTGGCTTAAGGCTCACTTCCCCCCTTCGCTCAAGGGCAAGGGCGGGGTGATGGCTCAGGAAGGCCTGGCCCCCGGCGGGGCGGACTACGAAGCCTGGCGAAAGGCCATGGGAGAAAAGGGTTGGGGCACGCCGACCTGGCCCAAAGCCTATGGCGGCGGCGGACTGTCGCCCGAGCAGGCGCGCGTCCTGCAACGGGAGATGAACGCGATCGGCGCCTGGAACCCGATCGGCGGAATGGGCGTGATGATGTTCGGCCCGACCCTGCTCGAATATGGCAACGAGGCGCAGAAGAGCCGGCATATTCCGCCAATCGTGCGCGGCGAACTGCGCTGGTGCCAGGGCTTCTCGGAGCCCGGAGCGGGTTCGGACCTCGCCTCGCTTCAGACCAAGTGCGAGGACAAGGGCGACCATTGGCTGGTCAACGGCCAGAAGATCTGGACGTCAGGCGCGCAATGGGCCGACTGGTGTTTCTGCCTGGTGCGCACGGACACCACCAAGAAGCACGAGGGGATCAGCTTTCTCCTCATCGACATGAAGACGCCGGGGGTGGAGACGCGCCCGATCCGGCTGATCTCGGGCAATTCGCCGTTCTGCGAGACCTTCTTCACCGATGTGAAGGTCCCCAAGGAGAACCTGGTCGGGCCGCTGGGCGGCGGCTGGACCATCGCCAAGCGCCTCCTGCAGCATGAGCGCGGCGGCCTTTCCGGCGCCGGCGGCGGACGCGGGGCGGGCGGGACCTCGCTCACCACCCTCGCCAAGACCTATGTCGGCGCCGACTCCGAAGGCCGGATCGAAGACTCCGACCTGCGCACCCGGATCGCGGCCAACGAAATGGAATGGCGCGCCTTCCAGCTCACCGCCCTGCGCTCCATGGCCGAGGCCAAGTCCAACCAGGGTCCGACCGCGGCCACCTCGATCATGAAGAATGCCGGCACGCGCCTCATGCAGGAACGCGCCGAGCTGACCTTGGAGATCATGGGCGCCCAGGGCCTTGGCTGGGAGGGCGAGGGCTTCTCGGCTGAGGAGCTCGCCGCCGTCCGTGGATGGCTCGGGGGCAAGGCCACCACCATCTATGGCGGTTCGCAGGAGGTGCAGAACAACATCATCTCCAAGCGAATTCTCGGCCTGCCCGATCCGCTCAGTGCGTCCTGAACGGCGCGATCCCAATCTTCACATCATCCAATCCCCTTATTGAGAGCAGAAGCGAAACACTCCCATGGCCGTACTGACTGAAGAACAATCCATGCTGCGCGATGCGGCACGGACCTGGACCCAGGAAAAGTCCCCCGTCTCCGCCTTCCGCCGGATGCGCGATTCCGGCGCGCCGCTCGGCTATGATCCAGCCGTATTCGCCGAGATGGCCGAGATGGGCTGGACGGGCGTGATCATTCCCGAGGCCTATGGCGGCTCCGACTTTGGATATCTGAGCCTCGGACTGATTCTGGAGGAAACCGGCCGCACCCTTACCGCCTCGCCGATTCTGGCGACGGCGCTCGCCGCCGCGAGCGCCCTCATTCTGGGCGGGACCGAGGCGCAGAAGTCGGCGTGGCTCCCCAAGATCGCCGCCGGCGAGACGGTCGGGACCCTGGCCATCGACGAGGGGCCGCACCACCGGCCGGAAAAGGTGGCTTTGAAAGCGACCAGGTCCGGAGCCGGCTATACGCTCTCCGGGTCCAAGACCTTTGTTCTCGAGGGCATGGCGGCCGATCTGCTCATCGTTTCGGCCCGCACCAGCGGCGGCGAAACCGACCCCAAGGGCATCAGCCTGTTCCTGGTTCCTGGCGACGCCCAGGGCGTCAACCGTAAGGCCCTCAAGCTCGCCGACTCTCGGGGAGCGGCCAATATCAGCTTCGACAACGTCGTCGTCGGCGCCGACGCCCTCCTGGGCGCCGAGGGCGAGGGGTACGCCTTGCTCGAGAAGGTGCTCGACCGGGCCCGGGCGGGTCTCGCCGCCGAGATGCTGGGATCGGCCGTGCAGGCCTTCGAGACCACGCTCGACTATCTCAAGACCCGGGTCCAGTTCGGTCAGGTGATCGGCTCGTTCCAGGCGCTGCAGCATCGCGCCGCCAAGATGTTCACCGACCTGGAGCTCGCCCGCTCGTGCGTCGAGGCGGCGCTGAGCGCCATCGACAACGATTCGCCCGAGGTCGCTGAACTCGTCGCCCTGGCCAAGACCAAGGTAGGAGACACCCTGCACCTCGTCTCCAACGAGATGGTCCAGATGCATGGCGGGATCGGCATGACCGACGCGCACGACGCCGGCCTCTATCTCAAGCGCGCCCGCGCGACAGAGGCGACGTTCGGCAATCAGGCCTATCATCGCGACCGCTACGCCCGCATGCAGGGCTTCTAAGGCGCGAGGCCGACGCCCCGGCGGGAGCGCGCGCTCAGCTCTCGCCGGCGGCGATCCGCTCCAGGGTCTCGCTCAGAGCCTCACGCCAGGGACGCAGCGGGGCCCCCAGCATGCGGGTCGTGTGGCGGGTATCGAGCACCCCATAGGCCGGGCGCCGGGCAGGCGTTGCGGGAAGGTCGGCGGTCCGCACCGGGACGATGCGAACATCCGCCGGGACGAGACCCAGGCGTGCGGCCTGGGTCGCGATCTCCTGGGCGAAGGTAAAGCGCGAGGCCTCGCCGCTGTTGACCACATGGTGCAACCCGCCGACCCGGCGCGCGGCCAAGGTCCAGAGCGCCTGAGCGAGATCGCCCGCAGCGGTGGGCGAGCCAACCTGATCGGTGACGACCTGGGCTTCTCCGGCCGTGACGAGGCGTTGAAGGATGGCCTTGAGGAAATTGCGCGCGAAGGGGGAAAAGACCCAGGCCGTGCGGGCCACCAGGGCGCCAGGATAGGTCCGCAGGACCGCCAGCTCCCCTGCCCGCTTGCTTGCGGCATAGACCCCCGCGGGGCGCGGCTCATGGCGTACGCCATAGGGGCGCCGGGCGCGGCCGGCGAAGACGAAATCGGTGGAGACGTGCACCAGATCCGCGCCATGGGCGAGGGCGGCGGCCGCCAGGTTCGCCGGACCATCCCGGTTGATGGCGAAGGCGAGATCCGCCTGGGTCTCGGCCAGGTCCACGGCATTGTAGGCGGCGGCGTTGATCACCAGGTCGGGGGCATGGGCGGCGAAGGCGGCGTCCACGGCCGCGGCATTGGAAATGTCGAGGGCGGCCCGGTCGAGCGCGACGAGGCGCAATCCCGCCGGCGCCAGCCGGACGAGTTCCCGGCCGAGCTGCCCGCCGGCGCCGGTGATGATCGCGGTCATGGCCACCAGGTCTTGCTCCGTGGCGCGGCGCGAAATTCGGCGCGGCGCGGGCCTGCTTTGACCATCTCGCGCCGGGATGCGTCCAGTCCCGCGTGTAGGGTGTCGATTCCCTCTCGTCAGAGCGGAATCGATCCGCTACGCCCGAGCCAGGAAAAGTCGGGTACAGCGCCCCTCTGGATCTGGAGTCCTCTTTGAGCGTCGAAAAGAGTCCGGCGTCGGCGGCTCCGCCTCTCGCTCCCAAACGTCCGAGCACGGCGCGACTGACGGTTTCCGTTCTCGGCGCGGTCGGCTTGGCGATCGCTCTGGGCGCGCTCCTGACCTATTGTGGCAAGGCGGGCGCCAAAGGCCCGCACGCTCACGGCGCCTTTTCTGGCGGGCGGCCGGCGACCACGGTGGGCGTCGCCACCGCAGTTCTGGGTGAGATCCCCGTCGACCAGTCGGCCCTGGGAACGGTGACTCCGGTCGCGACCGTGCAGGTCAATGCCCGGGTCTCCGGCCAACTGGTCAAGCTCGGGTTCAAGGAAGGTCAACTGGTCAAAAAGGGCCAGCTCCTGATGTTGATCGACCCCCGGCCATATCAGGCGGCGCTCGACCTCGCCCAGGCCACGCTGGACCACGACAGGGCCCTGCTGGCGGGCGCCGAGATCGACCTCAAGCGCTATGAGACCTTGAGGGCCCGGGATTCGGTGGCCGTGCAGACCTATGATGACCAGAGGGCCCTGGTGGCGCAGGACCAGGCCCAGGTCCGGGCGGATCAGGCCAATGTCGCCAGCGCCAGGCTCAATGTCGAGTTCACCCGGGTCACGGCGCCGGTCTCAGGTCGCGCTGGCCTCAGGCAGATCGACCTTGGCAATCAGGTGGTCGCCAACGAGTCGACGCCGGTCACCGTCATCACCGAGGTGTCGCCCATTACCGTCGTCTTCCCCGTTCCGGAGGACGTCATTCCCCAGATCATGGCGCACCATGGCGGGGCGGGCCTCGGCGTGACGGTCACGGACCGCTCGGGCGCCCGCATCCTGGGCGAAGGCCGGCTCCTGACCCTGGACAATGCGGTCAACACCACCACCGGCACGGTCAATGGCCGGGCCGAGTTCGCCAACAAGGATGGGGCTCTGTTCCCGTTCCAGTTCGTCAATGTGACCCTGCATATGGACCTGCTGAAAAATCAGGTGGTGGTTCCGACCACGGCGGTCCGCCATGGGCCCCAGGGCGACTATGTGTGGCTGCTCAACGCCGATAGGACGGTGCGCCACCAGGCGGTCACTGTGGGCCCGGGTACGGCCGAGACCGTATCGATCGCCTCGGGGCTGAAGGTTGGCGATGTGGTGATTACCGCTGGCGGCGACCGTCTTCGCGACGGCGCAACCGTGATCCTGCCGGGCCAGGCGCCGCCCATGGCCGGCGGCAAGGGCACGGGACAGCATCGTCATCGGGGAAGCGGGTCGCCGCCATCGGCGGGATGAGTCCGACCCTCCCCGTGCGTTCGTCCGCCGAAGCGGCGGAGGGCGTCTGATGTTCAGCCCCTCGCGCCCGTTCATCGAGAGGCCGGTCGCCACGTCGCTGTTCATGCTGGCCATCTTTCTGGCCGGTCTGGTTGGCTTTGGCTTCCTGCCGATTTCGGCCCTGCCCGAGGTGGACTACCCCACCATCCAGGTGACGACCTCGTATCCGGGCGCCAGCCCCGAGGTCATGGCCACGACGGTCACAGGGCCCCTCGAGGTTCAGTTCGGCCAGATGACGGCGCTCAACCGCATGTCGTCGGTGAGTTCGGGCGGCTCCTCGGTCGTGACCCTGCAATTCGATCTCAGCCTGTCCCTGGACGTCGCCGAGCAGGAAGTGCAGGCGGCCATCAACGGCGCTCAAAGCCTCCTTCCGACCAATCTGCCGGCGCCGCCGATCTACGCCAAGATCAATCCGGCTGACGCGCCGGTCCTGACCCTGGCCTTCACCTCCAACACCGTTCCCCTGACCCAGGTTGAGTACTACGCCAACCAGCAGATCGGGCAGAAGATCTCGCAGCTGCCGGGCGTGGGCCTGGTCTCGGTCAGCGGCGGCGAAAAGCCGGCCGTGCGCATTCAGGTCAATACCCAGCAACTGGCGTCCTACGGGTTGTCCATGAGCCAGGTGAGCACGGCCATCGCCTCGGCCAACGCCAACGGCGCCAAGGGCAATTTCGACGGCCCCACGCGATCCTACGCCATCGACGCCAACGACCAGCTCCTGACCCCGGCCGACTACGCCAACCAGATCATCGCCTATTCCAACAATGCGCCGGTGCGGCTGGGCGACGTGGCCAAGGTCGTCGACGGGGCTGAGAACACCCAGCTCGGCGCCTGGTACAATCGCGACCAGGCGGTGCTGCTCAACGTCCAGCGCCAGCCCGGCGCCAACGTCATCAGCACGGTCAACCAGATCAAGAGGGCCCTGCCGGACTTCAGCGCCGCGCTCCCCGCGGGGGTGAACCTCAAGGTCGTCACCGACCGCACCACGGGAATCCGCGCCTCGGTTCTGGACGTCGAGTTCGAGCTGATCCTGGCGGTCGCCCTGGTGGTTCTGGTGATCTTCCTGTTCCTGCGCAGCGCCGAAGCCACCTTCATCGCCAGCGTCGCCGTTCCCCTGTCCCTGATGGGCACATTCGGCGTGATGTATCTGCTGCATTATTCGTTGAACAACCTGACCCTGATGGCCATGACCATCGCCACCGGCTTCGTCGTCGACGACGCCATCGTGATGATCGAGAACATCACGCGCTACATCGAGGAGGGCGAGGCGCCGATGGCGGCGGCGATCAAGGGCGCCCAGCAGATCGGCTTCACCATCATCTCCCTGACCGTTTCCCTGATCGCGGTGCTGATCCCGCTGCTGTTCATGGGCGATGTGGTCGGCCGTCTGTTCCGTCAGTTTGCCGTGACCCTCGCGGTCACCATCGTCATCTCCGCCGTCGTCTCCCTCACCCTGGTCCCCACCCTCTCGGCGCGCTGGCTCAAGCCCGAGGCCGAGGGGAGCGGCCGTGAGGGCCGTTTCGCGGAGGCGTCCAAGGCCATTCTTGATGGCGTGATCCGCCGTTACGATGTGGCCCTGACCTGGGTCCTCGCGCGTCAGGCCCTGACCCTGGGTGTGGCCGCCGCCACCTTCGCCCTCACGGTCATCCTGTTTCTGCTGATCCCCAAGGGCCTGTTCCCGACTCAGGACACGGGGCTCCTTCAAGGCGTGGTCCAGGCCGGCCAGTCGATCTCCTATGACGCCATGGCCCGGCTACAGCAGCAGGTCGACGATGTCCTGCTGAAGGACCCGGATGTCGCCAGTCTGACCAGCTTCATCGGCGTCGACGGCGTCAACACGACGCTCAATGACGGACGCACGCTGATCAATCTCGCGCCCTTCGGTCACCGGACCGCCTCGTTGGGCGCGATCATGGACCGGCTGAGGCGCGAAGCGCGCAAGGTTCCCGGCGCCACCCTTTACCTGCAGCCGGTTCAGGATCTGACCATCGACGCCTCGTCCAGCCGCACCCAGTATCAGTTCGCCCTGCAGGGCTCGAGCACGGAGAGCGTCGCTGAGTGGTCGAAGAAGCTGGTCGCGCGCCTCCAGGCCGAGAAGACCATCCGGAACGTCGCCTCTGACCTGCAGGATGAGGGTCTGGCGACCTATGTGGACATCGACCGGGATACGGCGGCGCGGGTGGGCGTCACGCCCTCGAGCGTGGACGCTCAACTCTACTACGCCTTCGGCCAGAGCATCGTTTCGACCATCTTCACCCAGTCCTATCAGGAGCGGGTGATCCTCGAAGCCGACCCGGCCAACTCACAGACGCCCCAGGCCCTGGCCAATCTCTACGTCAACACGCCGGCGGGCACGCCCACGCCCCTGTCGGCCCTGGCCAAGGTCACCACCAAGCTCGCGCCGCTCCAGATCAACCATGTGGGCCAGTTCCCGGCCGCGAATATCTCCTTCGACACCGCGCCGGGCGTGGCCCTGGGCGACGCGGTCAGCGCCATCCAGAAGGACGAGAAGGCGATCGGCATTCCCGCCACAATCACCACGGTCTTCCTCGGCAGCGCGAACGCCTTCAAGGCCTCGCTGGGCAACGAGCTGTGGCTGATCCTCGCGGCGATCGTCGTGGTCTACATCGTGCTGGGGGTGCTTTACGAAAGCTACGTCCACCCCGTGACCATCCTCTCGACCCTGCCCTCGGCCGGGGTCGGGGCCCTGGCGGCGCTGATGCTGGGCGGCCAGGATCTCGGGGTGATCGGGATCATCGGCATCATTCTCCTGATCGGCATCGTCAAGAAGAACGCGATCATGATGATCGACTTTGCTCTGGACGCCGAGCGGAACGAGGGCAAGTCGCCGCTCGAGGCCATCCATCAGGCGGCCCTGCTGCGCTTCAGACCGATCATCATGACCACCATGGCGGCCCTGTTCGGCGCCCTGCCCCTGATGCTGGGCTGGGGCGTGGGCTCGGAGTTGCGTCATCCCCTGGGATTGTCGATCGTCGGCGGGCTGATCGTCAGTCAGGCCCTGACCCTGTTCACGACTCCGGTAATCTATCTGCAGTTCGACCGGCTGTCTCGACGCCTCGGCGGCGGCGGGGGACCCAATCGTGAGCCGTTCACGGGCGGCGAGCCCTTCGAGCCTCCGCCCCGACCGGGGACCGAGCCGGCGTGAACCTCTCAGAGCTTTTCATCCGGCGGCCGATCGCCACGGTCCTCCTGACGATCGGCGTGGCCCTCGCGGGTGCAGGAGCCTTCTTCCTGATGCCGGTGGCGCCCCTGCCGCAGCTCGACCTCCCGGTGATCGTCGTCAGCGCGAATCTTCCGGGCGCCAGCCCGGAGACCATGGCTACAAGCGTCGCCACCCCCCTGGAGCGGCGGCTCGGCATCATTGCCGATGTCAACGAGCTGACCTCGTCGAGCCGCGTTGGCCAGACCCAGATCGTGCTTCAGTTCGACCTGAGCCGCGATATCGACGGCGCGGCGCGAGACGTGGAGGCGGCGATCAACGCCGCCAGGGTCGATCTGCCCCAGACGCTGCGGCAGAACCCGGGTTACTTCAAAGCCAACCCCTCCGACGCGCCGATTCTGATCCTCGCCCTGACCTCCAAGACCCGCACGCCGGGCCAGATCTACGACGTCGCGAGTACGGTCATCCAGCAGCAGTTCAGTCAGATCAAGGGCGTCGGGCAGGTGACCCTGGGCGGCGCCTCGCTTCCGGCCGTGCGGGTCGATCTCAACCCCACCGAGCTCGCCCGCGACCAGATCGGTCTTGAGGACGTGCGCGCGGCGATCGCCTCGGCCAACGCCAACCAGCCCAAGGGGCTCGTCGCGCTCGGCGGCCAGCGCTACCAGATCTATACCAACGACACGGGTCTGAAGGCGGCGGACTACGCGCCCCTGGTGGTCGCCTACCGCGGCGGCTCGGCGGTCCGACTGGAAGACATCGCCAAGGTCACCGACGGCGTCGAGTCGATCCACAATGTCGGGCTCTATAACGGCCAGCCTGCGGTCATCGTCGTCGTCAGGCGCCAGCCCGGGGCCAACATCATCCAGGCCACCGATCGGGTGAAGGCCCTGATCCCGGTCCTGCAAAAGGCCCTGCCGCAGGATATCGACTGGCATGTGGCCTCGGACCGGACCTTGACCATCCGCGCGTCCCTGGCGGACGTCGAGAGCACCGTGCTGATCGCCGTGGTGCTGGTGATCGGGGTGGTCGCCTTCTTCCTGCACAACGGTCGCGGCGTGCTGATCCCCAGCGTGGCCGTCGCGGTGTCGCTGCTCGGCGCGGTCGGCGTCATGTATCTGCTGGGCTTTTCGCTCGACAATCTCTCCCTGATGGCCCTTACCATCTCCACGGGCTTCGTGGTGGATGACGCCATCGTCGTCATGGAGAACATCACCCGGCACGTGGAGGCAGGCATGAACCGCTTCCAGGCCGCCCTGCTGGGCGCCAGGGAGGTGGGCTTCACCGTCGTCTCGATCAGCGTGTCGCTGGTGGCGGTATTCCTTCCCATCCTGCTGATGGGAGGCATTGTCGGGCGCCTGTTCCGCGAGTTCGCCCTGACCCTATCCGCCGCCGTGATGGTGTCGCTGGTGATCTCTCTGACCACGACGCCGATGATGTGCGCCTATCTGATCGACGCGCCGAAGCCCGGAGCCCGGCCTGGTCGGCTGGCCCAATTTGCCGAGAGCGTGTTCGACGCCATGCACCGCATCTATGAGCGGGCGCTCGACTGGGCCCTCGAGTCCGGCCCGCTGATGCTCGTCGTGCTGCTGATCTCGATCGTGATGACCGGCTATCTGTTCGGCGTCGTCCAGAAGGGCTTCTTTCCGACCCAGGATACCGGCCTTCTGGTGGGCGGCCTCAGCACCGACCAGTCAAGCTCCTTTGGCCTCACCGCCCAACGCCTGAGGCGGATCGTCAATATCGTCGACCACGACCCGTCGATGGACTCGGTGGTCGCGTTTGCGGGGAACAATGCCGCGGGCGGGTTTCTCATCGCCTCGCTCAAGCCGCGAGATCAGCGGCGCGGCGGGTCCGAAGAGGTGGTGAATCGCCTGCGGCCCAAGCTCGCCCAGGTGGTGGGCGCGTCGCTGTTCCTCAATCCCGCTCAGGATCTGCGCGCCGGCGGTCGTTCAAGCAACGCCACGTATCAGTACACCCTTGAGGGCGAGAGCCTCGCCGATGTTCGGCTCTGGGCGGCCAAGCTGGCCGAAGCGCTCAAGGGCGACCGGGTTCTGACCGACGTCAATACCGACCAGGAGGACCACGGCCTCGAAACCTATCTGACGATCGATAAGCGCCGAGCCGCCGCCCTGCGGCTCACCGACACCAATATCGACAACAACCTTTATGACGAGTTCGGCGAACGCCAGGTGTCGACAATCTACAAGGAGACCAACCAGTACCGGATCGTCATGGAGGCCGACGCCGCCTTCACTCAGGACCCCACGGAATTGGGGAAGGTCTATCTCAGCACCGGCGGGGCCATGACGGCGCCGGTCAACCCCACCGCCTCGCTCCGGGCAAGCGGCGCATCCGGGGTGACGACGGCGCTCGGGGCCACGACCCCCTCCACCAAACCCGCCATCGCGCTCTCCGGAACCGCGGCGACCGGGGCGCCCTCGCCGACCACGGCCCAGGGCGCGCCGAACGAGCTGGCCCCGTTTGGAACGGCGACATTGGCGAGCGCTCAGGCCTCGGTGACGCCGAACAACGCCCCCTTTACGGCCAATGGCGCGGGGATTCCCGGCGCGGTGGCCGCAACCACGGGAACCGACGTCGCGGTGGGTGTGGCGTCCGTCGCCGGTCCGGGCGCCCCTCCGGGGCGCGCCGCGTCACAGGGCGTCGCCATCAGCACGACGCCCGAGCAGATCGTCCCCCTCCAGGCGATCGCCCAATGGGCCGATCAGGCCACACCTACCTCGGTCAATCACCAGGACAGCGAGCCGGCGACGACGCTCTCCTTCAACCTGGCCCCTGGCGCCGCCCTCAGCGACGCCTCGGCCGCGATCGATCGCGCGGCGGCCCGGATCGGCATGCCCAGCACGATCCACGGGGGGTTCGCCGGCACCGCCAAGGTGTTCCAGGAATCGTTGCAGTACGAGCCCCTGCTGGTCCTCGCCGCCCTGGTGGCGATCTATATCGTGCTGGGCATCCTTTATGAGAGCTACATCCACCCCCTGACCGTGCTCTCGACCCTGCCCTCAGCCGGCACCGGCGCGCTCATCGCTCTCATTCTGTTTCGCATCCAGTTCGACATCATCGGGATGATCGGGATCATCCTCCTGATCGGCATTGTGAAGAAAAACGCCATCATGATGATCGACTTCGCGCTCGAGGCGCAGCGCGCCCAGGGTCTCAGCCCCTATCAGGCGATCCGGCAGGCGGCCTTGATCCGCTTCCGCCCGATCATGATGACAACCTTCGCCGCCATTCTGGGGGCCATGCCCTTGGCCGTCGGCTGGGGAGAGGGCTCTGAACTTCGCCGCCCCCTCGGGGTGACGATCATTGGCGGTCTCTTCCTGAGCCAGTTCGTGACCCTGCTCACGACGCCGGTTGTCTATCTCTACCTCGATCGTCTAACTCGTCGCCGGCCTCGCCGCGCCACGCGCGCCACGCCGGTCCCCGCCTGATCGGATATGCCTATGACCTATGCCCGCCTTCTTGGTCGCGCCGCCCCCCTGTCGCTCCTGGGCGCCCTGGCGCTCTCCGGCTGCATGATGGGGCCGACCTACCATCGGCCGAGCGTGACCACCCCCGTGGCCTTCAAGGAAGCGGACGGCTGGGCCCCGGCCAATCCATCCGACGCCGCCGACAAATCCGACTGGTGGACGGCGTTCGGCGACCCCATCCTGAACCGGCTGGAGGAAACGGTCGCGACCTCCAACCTGACCCTCGCAGCGGATGCCGCGGCCTACACCCAGGCGCATGAACTGGTCATCGAGGATCGCGCATCGCTGTTTCCGTCGATCAACCTCACACCCAGCCTCTCGACCACCTATTCGGGCGCCAAGGGGGCCACGGTCATAACCGGATCGGGCCTCGCCTCCAGCACGAACGGCGGGTCGACCACGACCATCTATCAGCCGGCCGTCAGCGGCTCCTGGGCGCCGGACTTCTGGGGCGCCGTCCGCCGAAACATCGAGAGCGCCAAGGCCAACGCCCAGTCCAGCGCCGCGACGCTGGCGAACGCCAAGCTCACCCTGCAGACCGAGCTGGCCTCGGACTATATCAGCCTGCGTGAGCTGGATGAGGAGAAGCGGCTCTACGACGCCGAAATCGTCGCCTTCGAGAAGAGCCTGCAGGTCGTCCAGAACCAGTACGACGCCGGCAATGCCGCCAAGAGCGCCCTCCTGACCGCTCAGACCACGCTGAAGACCGCCCAGGCGGCGGATGTGGACCTTGCCCGCCAGCGCGCCCTGATGGAGCACGCCATCGCGCTCTTGATCAGTGTGCCGCCCGCCCAGTTCAGTCTGGCCCCGGCGCCTTGGAGCCTGACCCTGCCACAGCTCCCCGCCACGGTGCCCTCGACCCTGTTGCAGCGGCGTCCGGACGTCGCCCAGGCCGAGCGCGCGGCGGCTTCAGCCAACGCCCTGATCGGCGTCCAGGTCGCCGCCTTTTTTCCGGCGATCAGCCTGACCGGCAACGCCGGCGGCGAAAGCACGGCCCTTTCGCGCGTCTTCAAGTCCTCGAATCTGTTCTGGACCTTGGGCGCCAGCGCCTCTGAACCGGTCTTTGACGCGGGCCTTCACCTTGCCCGGTACCGGGCCGCGAAGGCGGCCTACGATCAGGCGGTGGCGACCTATCGCCAGACGGTCATCGCCGCCTTTGGCAATGTCGAGGACAACCTGGCCGCCCAGCGCGTTTACGCCAACGAGATCGAACCTCTGAGCGAGGCGGCTCGCGCGGCCGTCGAGAACCAGACCATCAGCCTCAACGAATATGAGGCCGGGACCGTGGATTACACCACGGTGGCGGCGGCGGAGGGCAGCGCCCTGTCCGCACAGCTGTCGCACCTTTCCCTTCAGGCCAGCCAGCTCGCGACGGCGGTCTCGCTGATTGAGTCGCTGGGCGGCGGCTGGACTGACAAGGACCTGCCCAAGGGCTGAGGACAGGCTTGGGACCAGAGCACGATGCGTTTTCGCGGACTCCGCGAAGGCGCTGAATTGGGCTTGGTCTTGGAGTCCTTGAGCGCGTCGCGACGCGCCGGATGGGTTTCGTCCAAACGCAACGCGCTCAAGGCTGAGGTGGAGAGACGATCCCTCGAGCGCCGCCCAATCCCAGGGAGCCTGGCTTGGCGATCAGGCGGCGCTCAAACGACTGGATTGATCGCGACGGGCGATCAGAACTTCATCGCGATCGATCCGTAGACGGTCCTGGGCGCGCCCGGATAGGCCAAGCCGTAGCCGCCTGTCGGCGTGCCAAAATAGCCGCCACTGCTGATATAGAGATAACTGTTGTACATGTTGTTGGTCAGGTTATCGACGTTCACCGACATCGTCAGAACACGGGTCCCGCCGAACACGTTGACCGGAACGTCGAATTTGACGCCGATATTGATAACGCCATAGCCGCCCAACTCCTGACTGCTTGGCGCTCCGGTAACGTTATTGAAGATATATTGCGCACCCGTGTACTGATAAAGGATGTACGGGTCGATCACATCGCGGCCCACCGACCACTTGTAATCCGCGCCGATATTGAGGGTGGCCACCGGCGTATAGGGCACGTGACTGCCGTTATAGCTCGTCGGTGAGGTCAGGCTTCCGGTAAAATAATTCGAGTAGATGGCGTGGACGAAGCTGGCGTTGGCGAAGGCATGCAAGTCGGCGATCGGATTGTCGTCGAGGAAGATATTGACGCCTTCGTTATCCGACGTTCCGAACGCGGTCACCGCATTTCCCAGCGCATTCGTGGTGGTGATGGTCTGCTTGCTGTAGCGCAGGAAGAAGTAGTTGGCGCCAAAGTCAAAGCTGCCGAGGCCATATTGGGGCTTATCAAGCAACACCTTGAAGCCCGCCTGCGATTCCTGAGCCAAGGCCAGGTCGGCATATTGCGACGGGATGCTCTGATACAGGCCGCCGCCGCCGCCCACTTGAGGCGTTTTGTAGGCCTCTTCATAGCTGGCATAGAGGCTCAGCCAGTTCCGCGGGGTGTAATTGGCCTCAAACGAGAACTCCGGCCGTGTGAAGCTGCGGCTCTGCCGGGCGGGCAGGCCATTGCCAATGGCGCCTTGATCGACGCCGGTGGCGCCTGGGAAGTCCGACTGGGCGCCGTCGCTGTAGTTGATCCAGAAACTCGCCATGCGGACGCTCGGACGCAGCAGCAAATTCGGCAGCGGCCGGAAATCATCCTGAATGAAAAGATCCGCATCGATCTGCGAGAAATATCCGCTTCGATACTTGGCGTTGGGCTGCAACTGGCTACCGCCGTCGGCCGGATTATAGAATGCGTTCTTCGTATTATAGAGCGAATCCTGGATGGAGCCCCCGACGTCGACGGTGTTCAGAGCAAAGCTCTTGGTCGCATCGATCTTGTCGCCGAACCACCATGTATGAGGATTGTTGTGTTCGTACTGGTTGGGGGCATCGCTGGGAAACACATCAAACTGGCGGTCATGCCGACGATTTTCGAGCACGTAGTATGCGAGGTTATGCACTTCCGTCGTGTCATCGATCGCGTAGTTCAGTTTGCTGTCCAACATCAGCATCTGGTTGACGTCGAACTTTTCGTAGTTGTTGTAGGCAAGCGACGAATAAAATCCACTCGTCTGCTGGCTGTAGAGCGGGCCAGGGATCGGGACTCCAGCCGGCGTCTGGCCGTTCAACGTAATGCTGGCGTTGGGAGAGGTGGGTATGACCTGAGGCCGGTATCCCTCTGAGTTGGCGTAATAGCCGCCCAGACTGAAGTCACCCTTGGCGAAGGTCTTCACCGTCTTGAAATACAGAGCGTAGTCGCTCGCGGGATTGGAGAACCCGTCGGGACCAACCCGATAGCTGTTTCCCTGATCAAAGCTGCCGGCGATGACGGTCGACCAGCCCGCATGCTCTCCGGTCTGCAGGGAGAAGTCGAGCTGCTGCTGGCCATAGGAGCCGAAGGTCAGGGCAATCGAGCCGCCGGGCGCCGTGGTCGGCTGGAGCGGGGTGAAGTCCACGGAGCCGCCGATGTTGTCGTACCAGCGATTGGCCGCGCTTCCGGGGCCATAGGTGACGCTTTCCGATTGGAACAGCGACAGAGCGGGGAGCGACGCCGACGCCCAAAGGCCCGTGACCGGGTCGACGATCGGCACACCGTCCATCGTGATCATCAGCGAGGCGCCGCCGGTGTAGCCGCCGTAGCCCCCCCACCCCTGGCCAATGCCATCGAGCGCGATCGTATATTTGGTGGCGCCCGTCGCGCCGTAGCCATTCACATAGGCTCCCGGCGTCAGGCTGAAGGCCTGGCCGGCGCCGCCGACGGGCGTCAGCGTATCCAGTTGGGCCTTGTCGATGACGCGCACCGTCTGGGGCGCCGCGAAGACCTGTTCGGGTGTGAGGCTCTGAGTGCCGACCGACGGCTTGGCCGTCACCAGAACAGGATTGACCGTGGTCGCGCCGCCGGCGTCGGCGTCATCGGCCGCGAGCGTGGGGGACGCGGCCATGATGGCGGCCGCCAGAGCGATCGGCGAGGCCCACAACAACAGACGCGCGTCAGAACGCTGGCATTTCATTTAGAGATTTCCCCTCTGGTCCCATTGGGAGCGAATACGCCGCCACGACAAAGGGCTCCAAGCCCCGTTACGGCTGAGACCGGATAATTGACTTCGATTTTCACAGTGTTACGCCCCGTTTCAGGCCGATGAACTCTGAATGAACTTTTCACGACAGTTCCGTGACGCCAGATGACTTGCATCTGACCCAGGGAAGAGAGAGTTGCGCGTGCGAAGACCGGCGCCCGGGGCCGGCAGGCGAGGCCGCCGCGGGCAGCCTGCGCCGTCTCATGGCGTCACGGAGGCGTGGGATCGCCGGCGCCTCGTGAACGCAGGACCGGGTTGAAGGTCGATCCCCGAGGCAGGATTTCAGACGCCGTCCACGCCATCAGGGATGGCCTGGCGGCCCCATGGCGGCCCGTCAGACGTGGCCGCTGGAACGGTCAAACGGCGCGCCGCGTGGGGATTGAGAGCGAGGCGTCCCTGTGACGGAGGCGCCGTCCGATCGGAATTCGTTCCTAAAATCCCTCGCGTTCGTCGCGGGCGCGCAGCGCCGGGTCGCGCGTCTCTGGATCGCCCAGGCCGCCCCCTCCCGGGGTTTCGAAGATCACGCTCTGGCCGGCGGGCACGATCTGGCGGCCCTTGGCGTTGAGGCGAGCGCCCGATGACAGCCTGACAGAGCCCCGGGCCCCAGGCTCGCCGCCAAAGCGGCCACGCGCGGCATGATCCACACGATCGAACAGGCAGCTCACCGTAAAGGCCTGGCCGTCCACGTGTCCGACCTCGAGCGTCTGACCAAGCCCGCCACGGAAGCAGCCCTTGCCGCCCGAGCCCGGACGATAGGCCTTGCGCCAGAAGACCAGCGGGGCGGCCGCCTCCGTCGCCTCCACCGATCCGCTCCGCACGCCGGAGGGGAAGGCGGTGGCGGAAAGGCCGTCCTTGCCGGGCCGCGCGCCCGTGCCGCCATTGTGGAAACAATTGACGCTGAAGGCGCGATCATCGCCTTCCGCCCCGGCGCGTCCCCCGGACAGGGCCAGGATCCACAGGGCCGAGGCGCCCTCGGCAGGCACGCGTCCGGGCGCGGCCTGGGCGAGGCACCCCAGGATCACGTCGGGAATCATCTGTCCGGTGACGTGGCGCGCCGAGACCGGAGCGGGATAGGGCGCGTTGAGCAGAGAGCCCTCGGGCGCCGTGACGGTGACAGGGCGAAGCGAGCCGGCATTGTTGGGAATACGCCCGCCGATCACCGACCTCAGGCCGAAGCTGGCCATCGCCTCGGTGTAGATCATCGGCACGTTGATCCCGCGCCCGACGCGCGGCGAGGTTCCAGAAAAATCGATATGCGCGGCCCCGTTGCCCAGGCGCAGGGTGGCGCGGATCACCAGGGGCTCATCAAGTCCGTCGAGCGTCATTTCGGCGCTCCAGCAGCCCTCCGGCAGTTCGGCCAGGGCCGCGCGCATGCCCTTTTCCGACGACTCCAGAATGAAGGCGGCCAGAGCGTCCAGATCGCCCAGCGCCAGTTCGGCGATGAGATCGACCACGCGCGAGGCGCACACCTGATTGCACGCCGCCAGGGCCCGAAGATCGCCCTCCACCTCCAGGGGGAAGCGGACATTGGCCCGCAGAATGGCGAGCAGGGTCGCGTCGAACACGCCGCGCCGGGTCAGGGGCAGGATGGGAATATAGACCCCCTCCTCGTGAACATCCGCGCCATCCGTGCCAAAGCCCAGCCCCCCGACATCGGCCATATGGCTGGTGCTGGCGGCCAGCCCCACCGCCGTCTCGCCCACGAAGATCGGCGTGACCACGGTGAAGTCGTTGAGATGACCGGTCCCGAGCCAGGGATCGTTGGTGCAGAAGGCGTCGCCCGGCGACATCTCCGACAGGGGGTGACGCGCCAGGACGTGACCCACGGCCGCGGCCATGGCGTTGACGTGGCCGGGCGTGCCCGTGACCGCCTGGGCCAGCATGCGGCCCTCACGGTCGAACACGCCGGCCGAGAGATCGCCCGCCTCACGCACGGTGGGACTGAAGGCGATCCGCATCAGGGTCTGGGCCTGCTCCTCGACCACGGCGACGAGGCGGCTCCAGGCGATCTGGCGGCTGATGGCGGGGTTGAGGACGCTCATGCCGGGATCCTTTCGCTCACGCCGCCGCGTCGGTCCGGGTCAGAAGCAGGGCGCCGTCGCCCAGAACCTTCAGGTGGAACCCCGCGGGCACGACGGTGGTCGTCTGCGCTTCGGCCACGAGGCATGGCCCCTCGCGCGTGGCGCCCGGCGGCAGGCTCTCGCGCGAAAATTGCTGATAGATAAGGGCCTGACCGGTTCCGGCGTCCAGCACCTCGCGCGAGGCGCCGGGCGGCCCGGGCTCCGGCGGCCGCTCAGACGAGGCTTGTCCGGTCGCGATGGGGTTGAGGTCGGTGCGCGTCACCCGCACCGTCCAGGTCAGGATCTCAAGCTCCTGTCCCGGAATGATGGCGCCGAACAGGCTCGCATAGCGCGCCTCGAAGGCCGCGCGGAGGGCGGCGGCGAAGGCCTGCGCCGCGATCACGCCCTCGGGCGCCGGGACGGCGATTTCATGGCCCTGTCCGCGATAGCGCATATAGACCTGCCGGCTCTCGACGAAGGTCTCGCCCCCCAACAGGGTCCGGGCCTGGGATGACATCGCGTCCAGCACGGCCAGGATGCGATCCAGGTCGAGGCTGTCGAGCGGCATGTAGAGGCTGCGCGCCTGCTCAAAGGCCATGGGCGCGCTCAGAAACCCCAGCGCCGAACCGACCCCTGCATGGGCGGGGATGAGGATCCGCTGGACGCCCAGCTTGCGCGCCAGGTTTGCGGCGTGCAGCGGCGCGGCGCCGCCAAAGGCGATGAGGGTGCGATCCTCCAGGGCCTTGCCGGACTCGACCGCGTGGACCCGCGCGGCGCCCGACATGGCCTCATCGACCATCTCCGCGACCGCCAGCGCCGCAAGGCTGGGGGTCAGGCCCAGGGGCTCGCCTACCGCCTGGGCCAGGGCCGCATCAGCCGCCGCCGCATCCAGCGCCACACCCGTGGAGAAGCGGTCGGGATTGATCTTGCCGAGCTTCAGATCAGCGTCGGTGACGGTCGGCGCGGTCCCGCCGCGTCCATAGCAGGCGGGCCCAGGGACGGCGCCGGCGCTGCGTGGACCCACCAGGAGGCGCCCCAGTCCGTCGACGCTGGCGATCGAGCCGCCGCCCGAGCCGATCTCCACCAGATCGATGGCTGGGATGCGCACGGGAAAGCCGCTGCCCTTCATGTTCTCATGCACCCGGCCCACCTCGAAACTGCGCGTGGTTTGGGGCGTGAAGGCGTCGATGAGGCACAGCTTGGCCGTGGTCCCGCCCATGTCGAAGGCCAGGACCCGGTCCAACCCATGGGCCCGCGCCAGGCCCGCCGCGAGGATCGCCCCGCCCGCCGGACCGCTCTCCACGAGACGAACGGGAAAGGCCATGGCCGTGGCCAGGTCGGTGAGATCGCCGCTGGAGGCCACCAGGTAGAGCGGGCAGGCAAAGCCTTGCGCCGTCAGCCGCCGCGACAGGGCCGCCAGGTAGCGCGACATCAGGGGCTGGACATAGGCGTTGGCGCAGGTGGTGGTGAAGCGCTCGAACTCGCGAATTTCCGGGCTCACCTCATGCGACAGGCTAAGGGCCAGGTCCGGCGCCGCCGCGCGAATCCGCGCCGCCATCCGCTGCTCGTGAGCCGGATTGGCGTAAGCGTGCATGAACGTCACAGCCACGGCCTCGACACCCTCGTCGACAAGGCGCGCCGCCAGGGCGTCGGCCTCCGCCACATCCAGGGGCCTAAGCGTGCGGCCATCGGCGGCGATCCGCTCGCTCACCTCCCAGCGCCAGGCGCGCTCCACCAGAGGCGGGGCCCGGTCCATGGAGAGGTCATACTGGTCGAAGCGGTTCTCGTGCGCCATTTCCAGCACATCGCGAAAGCCGGCCGTGACGATCTGCACGGTCCGGGCGCCGCGCCGCTCGATCAGGGCGTTGGTGGCCAGCGTCGTGCCGTGGATCATCTGATCCACCTCGCCCGGCGAGAGTCCCGCCGCCGCCATCACCCGCGCGACGCCGTCCAGCAGCCCCTCCTCGGGCGCCGCGGGGGTGGTCAGCACCTTTGCCGTAAAGAGCGCGCCCCGGGCGTCCAGGACCACGTCGGTGAAGGTGCCGCCGATATCGGAGGCGATACGGATCATGGCGGCTAGAAGGTCCGCTTGACCCAGCGACCGCCGAGCATCACCCCGACGATCTTGTCGCCCGCCCCCGAAAGCACCGATGGGTCGGTCAGGGGGTCGCCGTCGAGCAGCAGAAGGTCAGCCAGGGCGCCGGGCCTGACGCAGCCGAGCCGCCCCTCCTGTCCAATCAGTTCAGCGTTGATGGCGCAGGCGCTCCGCAGGATCTCCAGCGGCTCCAGAACCCGGGCGCGAAGCTCGAACTCCGACAGTTGACGGGTATGCTGGGCGCCCAGAAGGTCGGTGCCAAAGCCCATGCGCACACCGGCCCGCTTGAGGATGGCCAGGCTTTCCAGCGCCTGGTCGCCGACCACGCGCAGCTTCTCCAGGCTCACCGCCGGCAGACCCAGGGCCTCGCCCTGGTCGAGCAGGGCGAAGATCGTGGCCATGGTCGGAACGGCGAAGGCGCCCTTTTCGGCCATGAACCGGGCGGTGGCGTCGTCCACCAGGGTCGCGTGCTCGATGGAGCGAACGCCCAGGGCGACGCAGCGCCGCACCGCCTCGGTGGGATGGCAGTGGGCCGCGACATACTTGCCCATCCGCTCCGCCTCCTCGACGGCGGCGGCGATCTCTTCATCCGAGTACTGACAGCGGTCCAGCGGGTCGGTGGGCGAGGCGACGCCGCCCGAACCCATGATCTTGATGTGCGCGGCGCCGCGGCGAAGCTCCTCGCGCACGGCCCGGCGCACCGCATCGACGCCGTCGGCCACGACCGCCAGGGTGTCGGCGTGACAGGCGCAGGCGCAACTGTCGAAGACGCTGAATTCGCCATCCCCGGGGCGCATGTCGCCGTGCCCGCCGGTCTGGCTGATGATCCGCCCGCCATAGAAGAGGCGCGGCCCGGTGACCAGCCCGTCGCGCAGAGCATGGGCGAGACCCACATCTCCGCCGCCCATGTCGCGGATCGAGGTGAATCCGCGCCTCAGGTTCTCCTCCAGGAAGCGGGCCGCGAAGTGCGCCAGGTAGGTGGTGGGCCAGCGGACCACCTTCATCAGGTTCACGCTCGCGGCATAGACGTGGACATGCGCGTCGATCAGGCCGGGCATCAGCACCTTGCCCTTGGCGTCGACCGTCTCGACCTCCCCGGTCACGGCCAGCCGGGTCGGCGACATCTCGGCGATGACCCCGTCCACCACCCGCACATCGCACCCGTCGATGAGTTCGGCGCTCCACCCGTCGAATACTCGCGCCTGACGCAACACAATCTGGCTCATCGTCCCTCCCTGGGTCCCTCCCTGGGCCCCACCCTGGCTCGCGCGGGCCGGAAGAAGCGCCACCCCGCACGCCGGGTCAAGACACCCACGCGCGGTGCTCCTGGGGGTTACCCTGGGGGGGTTGACCGCGACTCTGGCGCGCGCCCTCGCGCCGGCCTACATCTGTATCCGGGACGGGCCCCTCACGGGTCCGATGACGAGGAATGTTCAGGTGGACTCGACGTCACGACATCTCGCGCGCGGCGCGGTTTTGCTTCTGGCCGCCGGCAGTCTCGCCGGATGCGGGGTCAATGCGATCCCCACCAAGGAGGAGGCCGCCAAGGCCCGTTGGGCCGACGTCCAGTCCGCCTACCAGCGGCGCGCGGACCTGATCCCCAATCTGGTGGCCACGGTGAAAGGCTACGCGGCGCAGGAGCGCGGCGTGCTTGACGACGTCACGCGGGCCCGGGCCAGCGCGACGCAGGTGCATGTGGATCCCTCGAAGCTGTCCAATCCCGAAGCGGTGCAGCGCTACGCCCAGTCTCAGGCCCAGCTCGGCGGGGCCCTCGGGCGCCTGCTGGTGATCAGCGAGCGGTATCCGGACCTCAAGTCCAACGAGAACTTCCTGGCGCTTCAGGCCCAACTCGAGGGGACGGAGAACCGCATCAACGTCGCGCGGCGCGACTACAATGCGGCGGTGCAGGACTACAACACCACCCTGCGCGTCTTCCCGACCGTCATCTGGGCCTCGACGCTGTACAAGAACGAGAAGCCGATGACGCCGTTCGAAGCGGCGGAATCGGCGCAGTCCGCGCCGACCGTGAGCTTCGACGCCAGCGCGCCCGCGGCCCCAGGTTCCGCGCCCCCGACTCCCGGATCTTCATCCAAATGACCCGTCTCGCGGGGCTTTGCGCCCTGCTGATCGCCGCCGCCCTGAGCCTCGTCGGCCCGGCCCCAAGTCGCGCGGCCGCGACCCCGGAGCCGCAGTTTCCGGCGCTCACCGGGCGGGTGGTGGACGACGCCCACATCCTCTCGCCAGAGGAGACGGCCAACCTCACCGCGCAGCTTGCCGGACTGGAGGCCAAGACCAGCCGCCAGCTTGTGGTGGTCACCCTGCCCAGCCTGCAGGGCTATGACATCGCCGATTATGGGTATCAGCTGCTGCGCCACTGGGGCATCGGCCAGAAGGGCCTCGACAATGGGGCCATCCTGATCGTCGCGCCCAGCGAGCATAAGGTGCGCATCGAGGTGGGCTATGGGCTGGAGCCGATCCTGCCCGACGCCCTGTGCAGCCAGATCCTGCAGGAGAAGGTGCTGCCCGCCTTTCGCGGCGGGGATATGGCCGCGGGGGTTTCGGCCGGGGTGAGCGCCCTGATCGATCAACTCTCGCTCGATCCCACCCGCGCCGAGCAGAAGGCGGCGGCGGCGGACCAGAATGTCCGGCCGGTCTATTACCGTCATGGCTCGGGCCTTGGCCGGCTCGTGCCGATCCTGTTGCTCGTGTTCATCTTTTCCGCGGTCTTCCGCAGGCGCGGCGGCGCGGGCTGGCTGCTGCCTTTCTTGTTCCTGGGCGGCGGAGGCGGCTGGGGCGGAGGCCGGGACGACGGATTCGGCGGCGGTGGCTTTGGCGGCTTCAGCGGCGGCGGCGGCTCAGGCGGTGGAGGCGGCGCCTCGGGGGGATGGTGAGATGCTGAGCGCGATCGAGGAAGACCGCATCGCCGCGGCGGTGCACGAAGCGGAGGAGGGAACGTCCGGCGAGGTCGTGGTGGTCCTGGCCAAGGAGGTCTCGCACTATCCTGACGTGGCGCTCGCCTATGCCTCAGCCGTGGCCCTTGTCGTTCCGCCGATCGCCCTGGCCGGAGGACTCGACGCCCTGATCCGAGGGAATGGGGCGCAGATGTGGACCGCCGCTCAGGCCGGCGCCGCGATCGGCGAGAGCGGTCTGGGCTTCGGCGTTTTCGCGGTGGTCCAGGCCGTGCTGTTCGTCCTGGTCTTCCTGCTGGTGGAGATCACCCCGGTGCGGCGGGCCCTGACGCCCGCAACCCTCAAGCGCCATCGGGTGGATCGGGCCGCGCGGCAGCAATTCGCGGCCCTGGCCGCCCGCGCCCAGAACAGCGCCACAGGGGTGCTGATTTTCGTCGCCCTGGAGGACCGCCAGGTGCGGGTCGAGGCCGAGGCGGCCCTGCACGAAAAGGCCGGAGACGCCGTCTGGACCCAGGCGGCCCGCGCCATCGCCCGGGAGATGCGTGCGGGGCACGACCCGACGCGCGGCATCATCGAGGCCATTGGCCTGTGCGGCGCGGCGCTCAAGGCGCATTTCCCTCAGAGCGGCGCGCACGCGTCGTCCATATCCGATCGCCCCATCGAGATCTGAGCGCGTCCGAAGCCCCTTTTCCTGTCCCGATCGCCCCCCTAAACCTGTGTCCGAACCGGCGGAGTTGCGCCGGCCCGCCTCAGCGCGCGCCAGACGCGCGGGGCAAAAGGGATGGGACGAAAGGACGAGCAAGGGCGGATGCAGGACATAATCTCGCGACTGACCGAGGCGGCCCATCGGGGCATGACCCCCAGCGTCTGGGCCCGCGAAAAGCCCGACGCCATCGCCGTCCATGACGCGCACGGCCATCGAACCTTCCATGAGATCAATGCGGCGGCGAACCGCATCGTGCGCCTCCTCCGCGATCAGGGCCTTCGCCCGGGGGACGCCGTCGCCCTGATTTGCAGCAACCGCGCTGAATTCGTCGAGGTGCTGGCCGCGACCCTGCGCGGAGGGTTTCGCTTTACCCCGGTCAACTGGCACCTGACCGCCGATGAGGTCGAGTACATCATCAATGACTGCGAGGCGAAGGCCCTGTTCGCGGATGTCCGCTATCCAGCCGGCCTGACCGCCAAGGCCCCCGCCCTGGTCGTCCGCATCGCCATTGGCGGGACGGCGCCCGAGGGGTTCCTCGACTATGCGGCGGCCCAGGCGCGGTTCGCCCCGGACGATATCCCCGACCCGACGCTCGGCGGGGCCATGCTCTATACCTCCGGCACGACCGGACGGCCCAAGGGCGTCTATCGGCGCCAGAGCGCGGTGCTGGTCCCGGGCCCCGGAGCGCCTGACGACGTGCAGCTCTGCGCCGGTCCCGCCTATCACGCCGCGCCTCTGGCCTTCGATGTGCGCTCGGCCATGAGCCAGGGCAACAGCCTGGTCTTTCTCGACCGCTGGGACTCCGAGGGCGTCCTGGCGGCGATCGCGCGCTACCGCGTCACCCGCGCCCACATGGTGCCGATCATGTTCCAGCGCCTCCTGGCCCTGCCGGAGGCGGTGAAGGCGAAATACGACATCTCAAGCCTGCGCTATCTGATCCACGGCGCGGCGCCCTGCCCGCCCGAGGTCAAGAAGGCGATGATCGACTGGGTCGGACCGATCATCCACGAATACTATGCCGGTTCGGAAGGTGGGGTTGGCTTCATCACCACCAGCGAAGAGTGGCTGGCCAAGCCCGGGACGGTGGGAAGGCTTCCCGCCCCCGACGCGATCCGCATCCTCGCCGACGATGGCGCGGAGATCACCGCGCCCGGCGTCAACGGCACGATCTATTTCAAGGTCTCTCCGGTCGCCCCCTTCGAATATTTCAAGGATCCGGCGAAGACGGCGGCGGCGCACAAGGACGGCTACTTCACCCTCGGCGATGTCGGCTATCTCGATGCGGACGGATATCTCTTCCTCACGGGGCGCACGGCCGAGTGCATCATCTCCGGCGGGGTAAACATCTATCCTCAGGAGATCGACAACGAGATCATCAAGCATCCGGCGGTGGAGGACAGCTGCGCCATCGGCGTGCCGAACGACGAGTGGGGCGAGGAGGTCAAGGTGGTGATCACCCTGCAGCCCGGGCACAGCCCCAGCGAGGCCCTGGCCCAGGAGATCCTCAGCTTCGCGCGCACACGCCTCGCCGGCTATAAGGCGCCCCGGACCCTGGAGTTTCGCGACGAACTGCCACGCAGCCCAGCCGGCAAGATCCAGAGGGGCAAGGTTCGCGCCCCCTATTGGGCGGGCCGCGCGCGCCAGATCTGAGCCGGATCTGGGCCGGATCTCAGATGAAGTCGGCTCAGACAGACAGACGGATGAGGTCGGCGCCCGAAACGTTGAGCCGCGTCATCACCCCGTTCAGCGGTGCGTCGAAGCGCGCGCGCTCCACCCCGCCCGGATCTTGCTTCAGACGCCATTCGTCGCCGTGCGCGATCAATTCGCCGAGGCCGGCGAGGACCAGGCTCTCGCCCCGCGCGAAGATTTCGGCCCCTCCGACCCAGGGATCGCGGTTCAGATAGACTCCCCGGAGCGGAATCAGACCCGCCGCCGGGACGGGTTGGGGACGGGGTCCGTCGCGACCATACAGGGTCTCCCCCCACCACAGTCCGACAATACCGGCGTTGTCCCGCACTGCGTCGAGGCCGTGGCGGATCAGGCGCGGATGATCGGTCGTGATGCGATCGGCGCCAACCGGCAGAGTCGCGGCCTCAACCCCGTCCGCTGCGAGGCGGAGATCGCCGCCGCGCACGACAAGGTGGAATTCGCCTGACGGGCCGACATAGCGCCCGGCCCAGGCCTGCGGCGCCTTGACCCGGAACGGGGCGAGGGGATCGGGCGGAGGGGGCAGGGCCTGACCGCGCCGGACCGCCCGTATGAGGCGCACCGCATAGGCCGTCGTCACGCGCGGGCGATAGGCGCCCAGGCGGGCATTGACGCTGGCGAACGCCGCGACCCCCTCCTTGGCGTCGGCGTGGAAGGATGAGGAAAAGCTCATCATGCCGCCGGTGTGATGCAGACAATCCTCGCCATCGACCGGGATCACCGCGACCCCCATGGCGTAGCGCGCGCCAGGGCCGAACTCGCCCGCGGCGATCACCGGCGTGGTGAACCGCCGGGCCAGGGCGTTGGAAAGGACGGGCGCCCCCTCCCCGCGTGCGAAACGGGCGAGCGCGCGAATATAAAAGGCCATCTCGCCGCTGGTCGCGCCCACGGAGCCGGCGGCGTTGTCTTCGGGGGTCCAGTAGGCCATCTCGAGCGGGGAGCGGGGAAGCTCGCCCCCGTCATCGCTCTGGTCGGCCGGCCAGTAGCCCACGGCGAACTCCGCCCGACGCGCCTCGTCGATGACCCCGGCGATTGTCTGAAGGCCCAGTTTGTCGCGCACCCGGGCGGCCACGGCGGCCTGGAAGGGAAGATCCGTGGCCCGGGCGATCATGGCGCCCAGCAGGCGATAGCCGGTATTGCTGTAGGAGAAGCTTGAGCCCGGAGCGAAGCCGCTCCACAGCCGGCCGTCCGGCGTGCGCGGGAAGATCGGAGCGTCGTCGGCCAGGCCCGCGACATGGCTCAGAAGGTGGGCGAGGGTGATCGGCGCATCGGGCCAGGGGGCGTCGGGAAGCAGGGCGGCGGCCGGCGAATCGAGACTTAACCGGCCTTCGTCCACCAGGCTGAGGACCGTCAGGGCGATGAACGACTTGCTGATCGATCCGATCTGAAACCGGTGATGCGGCCGCACCGGAATGGCGCGCTCGCGATCGGCCCAGCCCAGGGACAGGGTCGCGGCGAACCCGTCCAGATCGGTGACGCTCAAGGTCATTCCCGGCAGGCCGAGGGCCGCCAACTCCGCCTGGGCGTAGGCGCTCAGGCTGTGCAGGGCGGAGGTGTAGTCGTGTCCGCTCTTGGAGAGGATCTCCAGGCGCGGGGGCGGAAGAGGCCGGTTGGCCGCCGGGGCAGGATCCGGCGCCGCTCGCGCAAGGGACGTTGGCGAAGCCAGCCCCCCGGCAAGCCCTCCCGTGAGCCCAAGGCCAGCGGCCATCCAGCCACGTCGCGTGACCCTCATCCCCGTCGTCCCCCGCTGGTTTGGACGCCCATGCCTGTCGGGCGCGTCGGTCCGTCATGATGTGCCCCGTGCGATTGCGCGACAAGCGTCCAACCGTTCGAACGGATGGAGCCGATCCCGCCGTGACGCGTTAAGCGCCGCATGTCCTCGTCCCTGTCGCGTCGCACGCTTCTCGGCGCAGGCCTGCTCGCCGGCGTCGCGCCCGGCGGGCGGAGCCTCGCCCGGCCCCATCCCGTCAGCCTCCGGGGGTCCGCCTGGCCAGACCAGGTCCCGCTTGGGCCGGCGCGACGCTTCGACTTCGAACGTCTCAAGCGGATGGCCCGCGACCTGGCCGCCCGGCCCTATGCACCGCCGCCGGCGCCGGACGCCGAACGGACCGCTCACTTTTCCTATGACGCCTTTGGCGCGGTCTCGTATCGCCCGGAGGCGACCCTGTGGCCGAGCCCGGGTCTGGCGCGGGCTGTGCGCTTCTACCCGCTGGGCGCGCCGGCCCCGCGGCCGGTGGCCATGCACATCGTACAGGGCGATCAGGCGCGCGAGATTCTCTACACGCCATCGCTGTTTCGCGAGCCGGCGGACAAGCCGCTGGAGGCGCTTGGCGCCCACGCCGGGTTCGGAGGCTTTCGCGTCCTCAACGCCAAGGACGAGACGGACTGGCTGTCCTTTCTGGGCGCCTCCTATTTTCGCTGCGCCGACCCGTTCAACCAATACGGGCTCTCGGCCCGGGGCCTGGCCATCAATACCGCCCGGACGGGTCATGAGGAGTTTCCCGCCTTTCGCGCCTTCTGGATTGAGGGCGATCCGACGGGACCGCTCACGGTCTATGCCCTGCTGGATGGACCGAGTGTCGTTGGGGCCTATCGATTGGCCCATGCGCGCGGCCCGCAAGGCCTGGTGCAGACCATCACCGTGGCGCTCCGATTCCGCGCCGCCGTCGATCAGCTTGGGCTCGCCCCCCTGACCAGCATGTACTGGTACAACGCCAATGACCGCACCCCCCGGGACGACTGGCGCCCACAGATTCACGACAGCGATGGCCTGTCCATCTGGACCGGAGCGGGTGAGCGCCTGTGGCGGCCCCTGCGCGATCCGCCGCGGGATCAGGTGCAACTGAGCCTGTTTCCAGATCGCGGGCCGCGCGGCTTTGGGCTGATGCAGCGTGAGCGTCACGCGACCGCCTATCAGGACGATCTTGATCGCTACGAACTGCGGCCAAGCGCCTGGGTCGAGCCGATCGGGGACTGGGGCCCCGGCGCGGTAAGCTTGGTGGAGCTCCCGTCGGACACCGAAGCCGAGGACAACATCGACGTCTTCTGGACTCCCGCCGCACCGGTGCGCGCCGGCCAGGACCTCGCCTATGCCTATCGTTTGCACTGGACCGACGAAGAGCCTGGGCCCGTCAACGTCGCGCGGACCCTGGCCACCCGGACCGGGCCGGCCGACACGATAACCGCCATCGCCCCGCCCGGCGGCCGGCGGTTCGTCATCGACTTCCAGGGCGCCCCACTCGATGCCCTGACTTCGGCGGACGGGGTGACGCCGCAGGTCAGGACCAGCCGCGGACGGCTTCTCGGCGTCACGGTCACGCGCGGGGAGGGTCTCTGGCGACTGCGTTTCGACCTCGAGGCGCCGCTGGGCGCGCCGATCGATCTTCGGGCCAGTCTGACCCGGGACGGGGCGCCGCTTACCGAGACCTGGGCAGCGCGGACCTTTAGCTAGGACGGCGCCGCCGGCGCGTTCGGACAGATCGCATTTGCATCCGACGCCGATCGCGCGGGGGCGGCCTCAGGCGGCGCGGCGACGGGCAAACTCAGCAAGGCCAGGGGCCTGGATCTCGTAGACCGGGGTCGGATCGCGGAACAGCCTATCGATCTCGTCGCGCAGCGCGGCTTCGGCCGCATAGGCCGCGCGGTGGGCCTGAGCGACGCGCGCGACGGTGGGCTGAGCCACTTCATCCGGCGTCGCCAGAACACCCGCCTGGCCGTCCGCCTCGCGCGCGGGGCGGGACGTCAAAAGCGAAAGCACGCTGGAAAGGGCCAGGCTGAGAAAGACAGGGCCCGCCCAGACCAGGAGGGCGCGATCGAGCGCCAGGGCGCCGGCCGCGCCCAGCACGCCCAAAACGACATGGCCGCGATGGACCCGCCAGACATCCCGCCAGGTCAGGCCCGGCGTGTCACGCCGCTGCGGCCGCCAGCCGCTGTCGCGACCGATGACCACGTCGAAGATCGACATGCTCTGCATCACCAAGGACACAGGGGTGAGAAGGAAGGAAAGCACCGTCTCGAGGCCGACGCCGGCGATCAGGGCGCGCGCGCCGCCGGGCCAGGATCGCCCCTCGCCGCGCTTCAGGGCCAGGGCAAGACCCATGAGCTTGGGGCCGATCAGGAGGGCGAGGTTGAGGCCCAGGGCGACGAGCATGGCGACGCGCGCCATCCCCCCGACGGCAAGGGCGCGAGACGGCCAGACCACAGCCCCAAGGACCAAAAGGACGAGCCAAAACGGCGCCGCCAGATAGGCCAGGGCCCCGAACAGCAGGTGCAGACGGCTCAGCGGATGCAGGCCGGGCGCGCCGAGTAGGCGAAGGTGCTGCAGATTGCCCTGACACCAGCGCCGGTCGCGCAGCGCCGAGTCGATCAAGGTCGGGGGGGCCTCCTCGAAACTCCCTCCCAGGTGCGGCGCGAGGCGAACGCCCCAGCCCCGACGGCGCAGGAGCGCGGCCTCGACGAAGTCATGGCTGAGGATGTGCCCGCCCCATGGCCGCGGACCGGGAAGGTGTGGAAGACCGGCGCTGGAGGCGAAGGCGGCGACCCGGATGATGGCATTGTGGCCGTAATAGTTGCCCGCGTCCCCCGCCCAGCGCGCCAGGCCATGGGCGAACACCGGCCCATAAAGCCGGGCGGCGAACTGTTGCACGCGCGCGAACACCGTATGGGCGTTCAAAAGGGTCGGAACCGTCTGAAGCAGGCCGAGATTGGGGTCTGCATCCATGCCGGCGGTGAGGGCCAGAAGCGTCTCGGCCGACATCAGGCTGTCGGCGTCCAACGTGACCATGTAGGCGTACCCGCCGCCGTGGGTCTCGACCCACTCGGCGATATTGCCCGCCTTGCGATCTGTATTCTGGGCCCGGCGGCGATAGTGCAGTCCGGGCATGGCGGGCGCCCGGGCCTTGAGGCGCAGAAAGCTGGCGAGCTCGTTGCGCGCGGCCGTTGCATCGCGCGTGTCGCTGAGCACGAAGATATCGAACCGCCGCTCGGCGCCCAGCCGGAGAAGCTCTGCCGACAACGCCTCGGCGGCGCCGAAGACCAGGCCTGGATCTTCTTCATAGGCGGCCAGCAGCAGGGCCACACGACCCGGGCCGCTTGGCCGATCAAGGCTGACCGGCGCCGGCGGCGCACGCCAGGCCGCTTTCAAACCGACCAGCGCGATGCCGAACCCAAAGGCGATCCAGGCCGTGAGCCACGCCGAAACGGCGATCAGCGCGACCCCCAGGGGCGTCAGGCCGACGCGGCCCAGCGCAAGGAAGAGCAAGGCGCCCTCAACCCCGCCGATCATCGCCGCCGCCAGGAGCATCCCCCACTGCGCGCGCTTCAGTGGTTCTCCAGGGCCGATCTCGTCGTCGGACAACTGGGTTGCGTCCGCCGCATCGAGGGTCTGGCGCGGCATGGCGAGCGCCCGCGTCGGAGGCGTAAAGTCCAGCGGACCCAAGGGGGCTGGGAGGGATGGGCGGCGGCGGTAAGGACGCGGGCCGGGTCGTGCGTCAAGCGCCACCTGAACAACTCCAAGGATCGGGATATCGCCAACGGTGCGGACCCGGGCTTGTGAGGCCAAACGCCCAGGCCTATGCGGAAGTTCCGGGTCCGGGCCCGAAAATGGCCTGGGGACGGCAATAGGATCAGTTGCGGCGGCCGGACGCGTGAAGGCCGGACCGTCAGGGAGGAAGCGGCATGTCTGCGGATCGCGAATTCGATGTGATCGTCTATGGCGCCACCGGCTTCACCGGGGCCCTGGTGGCCGAGCACCTCCTCAAGACCTACGGCCCCACGGGGACCGTGCGCTGGGCCATGGCTGGCCGCGACGCGGCCAAACTGGCGAAGGTCCGGGCCGAGATCGGCGCGCCGGACAGCCTTCCCTGCCTGGTGGCGGACGCTCATGACCGGGCCGCCCTCGACGCCCTGGTCCGCCGGACCAAGGTGGTGATCACCACGGCCGGACCCTATCAGCTCTATGGCTCCGAGCTCGTGGCGGCCTGCGCCGCCGCCGGGACCGACTATGTGGACCTGACCGGCGAGTCGCACTGGATCGCCGCCATGACCGCCAGCCACGAGGCCGCGGCCAAGGCGTCCGGCGCCCGCCTGGTGTTCTCCTGTGGCTTCGATTCCATCCCCTTCGATCTTGGCGTCTGGTTCGTCCAGCGCGAGGCCAAGGCGCGCTTTGGCCGGGCCGCGCCCCGGGTCAAGGGCCGGGTCCGCGAGACGCGAGGCGCCCTGTCCGGCGGCACCTTCGCCAGCGGCCTGGCGACCATGGCCGCCGCCCAGCGCGATCCGGCCATCGCCGCGCTTCTGGCCGATCCGTTCGCCCTCACGCCCGGCTTCAAGGGTCCCGCCCAACCCGATGGCGACCACGTCCAGGACGACCCCGCCGTCGGCGGCAAGGTCGGCCCCTTCATGATGGCGTCGATCAACACCAAGGCCGTTCACCGCACCAACTTCCTGCTCGGCCACCCCTGGGGACGCGATTTTCGGTATGACGAGATGATCGTCCTGGGCGATGCGCCCGAGGGCGCTGCCATGGGCGATCTGACGAGCTTCAACTTTGGCCCGGGCGGCCCGCCCAAGCCGGGCGAGGGTCCCGACCGCGCGGCGCGCGAGGCCGGCTTTTACGACCTGTTGTTTATCGCCGAGATGGGTGACGGGCGCGACCTGCGCGCGGCGGTCAAGGGCGATATGGACCCGGGCTATGGGTCGACCTCGCGGATGCTGGCCGAAGCGGCCCTGGCCCTGGCCTTCGACGTGCCCCGCGAGGTCACCCCGGGTGGGGCCTGGACGTCAGCTTCTGCCATGGCCGAGGCCCTGCTCGTCCGGCTTCCGGCCAAGGCGGGCATCACCTTCACCCTCGAGCACGATGCGTTTTCGCGGAATCCGCGAAAGCGCTGAATCGTGCTCGGTCTTAGAGTCCTTGAGCGCGTTGCGACCCGCCGGGTCGGTTCCGTCCGAACGCAACGCGCTCTCGAGGCCTGAACCGTCCCGGAAGGACGCGGCGGAGGACAAGGCCCATGAAGCGGATCGGCGTCATCGGCCTCGGCCAACGGATCGCCCACGTCCTGGCGGCCATGGAGGAATCCGGCTGGAGCCTGCGGGTCGCCGGTCATGTGGATCCCTCGCCCGTCGGCCTTCCCATTCTCGCCGAAGCGGGGATCGACCCCGGTCGGGCCTATGCCGACCCGCAGAGCCTGCTGGCCGACGGTCCCTTCGACCTCGTCATGATCGGCTCGCCCAACCACCTGCATCTGGCCCATCTCGAGGCGGCGCTGGACGCGGGCTACCCGGTGTTCGCCGAAAAGCCGATCGTGCGCACGCCGAAGGAGTCCTTCGCCCTCGCCCGGCGTCTCGCGCGCGCCGGCGGACCGCCCCTGTTCATCGGCCTCGTGATGCGTTCCATGCCCCTGGTGCGCGAAGTCATCGCCCGGGTCGACGCCGGGGAGCTAGGCGAGCTGATCTCCATGGACGCCACCGAGCACCTGCACCCTGAGCACGGCGCCTATCTGGCCCGCAACTGGCGCCGCAAGGCCGAGTGGGGCGGCTCGTTCATGCTCGACAAGGTCTGCCACGACTTCGATATCTTCGGCCGGCTGGTGGGCGCCCGGCCCGCCCGGGTGGCGAGCTTTGGCGGGCGACGGATCTTTCATCCCGGCGCGGCCGACAGGCCCCGCCACTACGAGGATGGCAGCCCAGCCTACGCCCTGCGCGACGCTGGCTGGATGGCCGCCAACGACCCCTTCCACTCGGACATGGACCTGTTCGATCACCAGACCGCCCTGGTGCATTACGAAAATGGCGTGGCCCTGTCCTTCCACGCCAACAGCCATGTGAACCTTCAGGAGCGGCGTTGGTATCTGGCCGGCTCGCACGGGACCCTGGTGGCCGACCTGGTGCGCAATCGCATGCTGTTCCGCCCCACGCTCGACCGCCGGCGGCCGGAGCGGCTCGACTTCGCCACCCGCACCGCGGACCTGCACAACGGCGCCGACCAGGCCATGGCCGCCGACCTGTTGGCGGCGCTCGACGATGCGTCGCGTTTCCCGGTGACGCCCTGGGACTCTCTGGAGGCAGGCCTGACCGTCATGGCCATCGACGAGGCGGCCCTCACCGGCGAGGTGGTGGACTGCACGCCGATTTGGCGCGGTCTCGATGAGGCGCGAGGGGCCGAGGCCTGAGCGGTGCGGCCAAAGGCGGCCGGCGCGAGGAGGACCAAGACATGACGATCGAGGTGGGCGCGCTGAACTGGGTTCCAGAGCCCGCGCGAGGCTATGTGAAGGACTTTCGTGTCCGCTGGGCCCTGAAGGAGGCGGGCCTGGATTATAAGGTGGACCTGATCGGCATGGGTGAGGCTTCGGCCCCCGCCTATCGCGCCCGTCAGCCCTTCGGACAGGTCCCGGTCTATCGGGACGACGAGGTCGATCTCTTCGAATCCGGCGCCATCGTCCTTCATATTGCCGCCAGGTCGGACGCCCTGGCGCCCCGCGACCCCGCCGGCTGGGCGCGGACGACAGCCTGGGTCTTCGCCGCCCTCAACTCGGTTGAGCCTGTGGCCTTCTGGCTGATGGACCTCCGGCGCGAGGCCTCGACGACACAAGCCGAACAGGCGCGCCTCGCCCGGGCGCAGGATCGCCTCAAGACCCGCCTGGATAGTCTCTCGAACTGGCTCGCGGGGCGACTCTGGCTGGAGCGCGATGTGTTCACCGCCGGCGACCTGATGATGACCGCGGTCCTGCGCGAGCTGCGCGACGATGACCTTCTGACCGCCTATCCCGACCTCGTCGCCTACACCGAACGCGGCCTTGCCCGCCCCGCCTTCCAGGCTGCCCTCGCCGAGCAACTGGCCGACTTCGTCCCCGACCCCTGAGCGGGCCTTGGGCCGGGCGAGGCCGAGACCCTGACGCCGGGTGAGGCTTTTCCCGTGCGTTGGGGCTGGTCTAGGGTCACGCGCGTGACCGCGCGCGGCAGATCGCGCGGCGCAGGCGAGAGGAAGGTCTGACCGACCCGATGAGCGATCCGGCGCTTCAGATTAGGCCGGCCGTAACCGAGGCCGAGGTCGAGGCGGCCTTGACGCGACTGGCGACGGGGCGACTGGCCGGCGACGCCATCGTCGGACTGACGCGGCTGACCGCGGGCGCCTCGCAGGAGATCTGGCGTTTCTCTGTTCGAAGCCAGGGCGTCGAGACGCCCCTGATCCTACGCCGCGCGCCGGGCGGGGAGCGCGTGTCCGACACCGCCATCGGCCCGGAAACCGAAGCGGCCCTGATCCGCGCGGCGGGCGTCGCCGGCGTGCCGACGCCCGACATCGTGCATGTGCTGCACCCCGCCGATGGACTCGGGCGCGGCTATGTCATGTCCTTCGTCGATGGCGAGACCCTGGGCGGGCGGATCGCCAGGGGCGAGGCCTTCGCCGCCGCGCGTCAGGTGCTGGCGGGGCAGTGCGGCGCGGCCATGGCCGCCATCCATCGGATCGATCCGGCGGCGTTTCCAGGCCTGAAGCGCGTCACACCCCTGGAATTCGTCACCCAGTATCTGGAGGCCTATCGGGCCAGCGCCTGGCCGCGACCGGTGTTCGACCTCGCCTTCCGCTGGCTGCTGGATCGCTGCCCGCCGCCGCCGGAGCGCCCCGCCCTGGTGCACGGCGACTTTCGCAACGGCAATATCATGGTCGGGCCGGAGGGCCTGCGCGCGGTCCTCGACTGGGAGCTCGCCCATGTGGCCGATCCGATGGAGGATCTGGGGTGGATCTGCGTCAATTCCTGGCGCTTTGGCGTGGCCGAGCGGCCCGTGGGCGGGTTCGGCGAACGCGAGGCGCTTTGGGCGGGCTATGAGGCGGCCGGCGGCGGCCGGGTCGACCCGGATCGGGCGCTCTTCTGGGAGGTGTTTGGCTCGCTGCGCTGGGGCGTCATGTGCTGCGGCATGCCCGCCGCCTTCCGCACCGTCGACCCCAGCGTCGAGCGGGCGGTGATCGCCCGGCGCACCTCGGAGACCGAGGTCGATCTTCTGCGTCTGCTGGCGCTCTAGACATGCAGGACGAACCGCGCCCCGAGGAAATCATCGCCGCCGTGGCCCGCTTCCTGCGCGAGGAGGTGGCCCCTGGGACCAGCGGCCGGCTGTCCTTCAATGCCCGCGTCGCCGCAAACGCCCTGGAGATGACGGTGCGGCAGATCGAGACGGCGCCCCTGGCCGAGGCCGCCGAACTCGCCTCGTTGCGCGCGCTCCTGGGCCAGAACGGCGATCTGAAGTCCCTGAACGCGGAGCTGTCGGCGCGCCTGGCCGACGGTCGGATGGGCCTGGAGACCCCGGGCCTCGCCGCGCATCTCTGGCGCGTCACCCTAACCAAGCTGGCCGTCGACCAGCCTGGCTATTGGGGCTACCGCGCGGCCCTGGCCGATCGCGCCGAGACCCCATGACCGCTCAACCCCTGAACGCCTGACCCCCTGACCCCCGAACCGCGACCCGGAGAGAGCCGATGGACTTCGCCCTGCCCAAGGACCTCGTGGACTATCTGGCCGAGCTCGACCGCTTCATCGAGGCGGAGATCAAGCCGCTGGAGCGTCAGGACGACAATATCCGTTTTTTTGATCATCGCCGGGAATGGGCGCGCACCGACTGGGACCGGGGCGGCCTGCCGCACCACGACTGGGAGGCGCTGCTGGCGGAGGCGCGACGCCGGGCGGACGCCGCTGGTCACCTGCGCTTCGCCTGGCCCACGGAGATGGGCGGCAAGGGGGGCTCAAACCTCGCCATGGCGGTGATCCGCGAGCACCTCGCCGCCAAGGGTCTGGGTCTCCACAACGACCTGCAGAACGAGCATTCGATCGTCGGCAACAACCCCTTCATCCTGATGTTCAAGTCGTTCGCCACGGACGATCAGATGGCGCGCTATGGCGATGACCTGATGGCCGGCAAGATCCGCGCGGGCTTTGGCCTGACCGAGCCGCTGCATGGCTCTGACGCCACACACATGGAGACCCGCGCCGTTCCCGAGACCCGCGATGGCGTCGCGGGCTGGCGGATCAATGGCGAGAAGATGTGGACCACGGGGATGCATGTGGCCACCCATGTCATGTGCTTCGCGCGGACCTCCGGAAAGGATGGCGACGCGGGCGGCATCACCGTCTTCCTGGTCCCCGCCGACGCGCCGGGCCTGAAGATCGAGGAGTATCTGTGGACGTTCAACATGCCCACGGACCACCCCCGGATCAGCCTGACCGATGTCTGGGTTCCCAATGAGGCGATCTGGGGCGTGGAGGGACGCGGCCTGGGCCTGGGCCAGAGCTTCGTGCACCAGAACCGCATCCGCCAGGCCGCCTCGTCCCTGGGCGCGGCCGTCTACTGTATCGAGGAGAGCGTCAAATACGCCCGGGCGCGCAAGCCGTTCGGCGAGGAACTGGCCCGCAACCAGGCCATCCAGTGGCCCCTGGTGGAGCTGGCGACCCAGGCGGAGATGCTGCGCCTGCTGATCCGGGAGACGGCCTGGCGCATGGACCAGATGGATCACAAGGAGGTGGAGCGCCAGATTTCCGACCGGGTGTCGATGTGCAACTACTGGGCCAATCGCCTCGTCTGCGAAGCCGCCGACCGGGCCATGCAGGTCCATGGCGGCATCGGCTATTCGCGGCACAAGCCCTTCGAACACATCTATCGCCACCACCGCCGCTACCGCATCACCGAAGGCTCCGAGGAAATCCAGATGCGCAAGGTGGCGGCCTTCCTTTTCGGCTATATGGGCCCCCGGCGCGAGTCGCTCTCCGCCGTGGAGTGGGCGGACGTGGACTATCGCACCGCGCGGTAATCCGCATACGGAGATACAAGATACGCATGTCGCTGCGCCTGACCCGCCTTGCCCTGACCCGCCTTGCCCTGGCCCCCCTCGCCCTGGGGGTCGTTGTATTGACCCTGGCCGCGATCCCGTCCCGCGGCGCGGCGGCAAACCCGCCTCCAACCCCGCAGGAGGGCCGCGCCTTCCTCCAGGCCAACGCCAAGGCTCCCGACGTCAAGACCACCCGCGACGGCCTCGAATACCGCATTCTGCGCGCCGGCTCCGAGGACGGGCGGCCGCCCGGCCCACGGGATGAGGTCGAGGTGCGCTATGAGGCCCATCTTCTCAACGGCGATTTGCTCGACATCTCCACGACCCCGATGAAGATGCGGGTCGACGAGTTGATCCCCGCCTGGAGGGAGGCCCTGGTGATGATGCGTCCGGGCGCCATCTGGGAAGTCTGGTCGCCTCCGAATCTCGCCTACGGCGATAAGGATGACGGGCCGATCCCGGGCGGCAGCGTCCTGCAGTTCAAGATCGAATTGGTCGGCGTCTCCCGTTGAAGCTCCTGCGTGTTGCGCCATTCTGGCGCCGCATTGGGATCGGAGTGTCGCCATTGCGCGTTACCTTGACCAGGAACAACGTTCTGGGAGTTCCAGACCCATGCGAAAAGCACAACTCGCTGTCGCCGCCCTTGCCCTGACCCTGCCGCTTGCGGCGGCGCCCGGCGCTCACGCCACCTGCGGCCAGCGCAAGACCGTCGGCACCGTGGTCGGAGGCGTCGGCGGCGCCTTGATCGGTCACGCTCTGTTTGGCGGCCTGGGTGGCCTTGTGGTCGGAGGCGCCGGTGGCGCCCTGGCGGGCCATGCCATCGCCAGCTCGGGCTGCCATTACAGTCATGCCCGGCCACGGACCGTCGCCCGCTACGCCCCGCCCCCCGGCGCCGGACCCGCCCAGGGCGGTTATGGCCCGCCGCCCAACGGTGGGCCGATGCCGGCCGGGTATGTCCAGGCGGGGTATTATGATCAGTTCGGCCGGCCCGTATCCCTTCCCGAGTCGGGCGCGACCGCTTCCGACGTCCCGCACTGATCCTCATCCCCGCCGACATCAAGGAGATGCCGATGACTCCCACGATCCTCGCGCGCGGCCCTCGCCTCGGCGTTGTCCTCGCCCTGGCGGCCGCCGGTCTTGTCGGCTGCGGCCGCGATGAGGCGGCACACGTGACCGCGTTCTGCCCGAACTTTTCACAGGCCTCCACCAATCCAGGCGGGTCCCTGGCCGTGGCCGACCCTCAGGGGGTCGCGGCCGAGGAATGCGTGCACCGCTGGGCCTTCGCGCTGGCCTCGGGCGATCGATCCGCCGGCGTGGTCGCCGAGGCCGCCGTCGCGGCGTGCGAGCAGAAGCTCGCCATGTGGAACGAGGCCGCCCTGTCCCAGGGTGGCCCGGCTGGAGAGGCCATGAGCGTCGTCTCAGGCGCCCCGACCAATCCGGTCTCCGAACACAACAATTTCATCCATTCCCGGGCTCTGCTCTATGTCGAAGAGGCCCGCGCCGGCGCCTGCGCCCCGCCGCCGGTCAAGAACGGTCTGCCCGCGGGGACCTGACGGCCACAGAGCCCGCCAGAGAGCCCGCCCGAGAACCCGATAGCCTAGGCCTCGTCCCGCCCGTCGTCGCCCTCGCTGAGCACGCGGAACTCGTGCCAGATGCCATTGAGGATGCCGAAGGCGGCGGCGAGGCCTACGCCCAGGATCCAGGTGAAATACCACATGGTCTGATGGCTCCTTTGCGGGGCGTCAGTAGAGGTCGGGATCGCTGGCCACCGCCGCCAGGGTCGAGCGGCCGAACATGACCCGGTAAACGAAGGCGGTGTAGGCCAGGACGATCGGCAGCAGCACGATCACGGCCAAGAGCATGGTGAACAGGGTCGAAGCGCTCGACGAGGCGTTCCACACCGTCAGGCTCGACCGCGGGTCGATCCGGCTCGGCAGGATGAACGGGAACATGGCGAGCCCGACCGTCCCGATAATGCCCAGATTGGCCAGGGACGACCCGGCGAAGGCCGGCCCCTCCTTGCCGCCGCGCAGTCCGATCCAGGAGAGACATCCGCCAAGCCAGGCGATGGCGGGCGCGATCCAGAGCACGGGATGGGCGTGGAAGTTGTCCAGCCAGGCGCCTGGCGCGGCCTGGCTCAGATCGCGCAGCGGGTTGGAGGGGCCAGCCGGATCAGGGGTCGCGAACAGACGATAGCCGAGCCCGCCAAACGCCACGAACCCGTATCCGGCGGCAAACAAGAGCATGGCGATCGGGGCCGACCAGACGCCGATGGCGCGGGCGCGATCCCGCACCGGCCCCCGCTCGGCCTTGAGGGTCAGCCAGGCCGCCCCGTGGGTCACCAGCATGGCGGCCGACAGGAGACCGCAGAGCAGCGGAAAAGGACCGAAAAGGTCGAAAAATCCGCCCTCGTAGTGCATGCGCAGATCGCTGTCGAAACGGAACGGCAGCCCCACCAGGACATTGCCGACGGCCACGCCGAACACCACGGCCGGACCCAGACCGCTGGCGAACAGCGCCCAGTCGAACGCCCCGCGCCAGGTCGGAGAGGCGCGCTTTGAGCGGTATTTGAAACTTACCGGCCGCACGATCAGCAGGCCCAGAACCAGCAACATGGCGGGGTAGAAGCCGGAGAAGCTCACGGAATAGACGAGCGGCCAGGCGGCGAAGATCGCCCCGCCGCCCAGGATGAACCACACCTGGTTGCCTTCCCAGGTCGGACCGACCGTATTGATCGCCAGACGCCGCTCGGCGTCCGTGCGGCCGACGAAGGGCAGAAGGGCGGCGACTCCCAGATCGAAACCATCGGTCAGGGAAAAGCCGATCAGAAGAACGCCCAGCAGCCCCCACCAGATCAGGCGAAGCGTGGCGTAGTCGAGGGGCGGGGTCATGGCGGCGCCTATTCAGCCGGAGCGGCGAGCGCGTGGGGGTGCGCGGCTTCACCCTCGGGATGATCGTGCAGGGCATAGGGGCCGCGGCGGATCGTGCGCACAATCAGGCCCACCTCGATCACCGCCAGGGCGCTGTAGAGCACCACGAACCCGATCAGACTGGCCCAGACCTCGCCGACGGTGAGACTCGAGGCGCCCAGAAAGGTGGGCAGAACCCCGTCCACCACCCAGGGTTGCCGTCCCAGTTCCGAGAGGAGCCAGCCGCTCTCAATCGCGAGCCACGGCAGGGGGATGATGGCCACGGCGACGCGCAGAAGGTTGGGCGAAAGCGGCTTTTGGCGCGACACCGCAAGAAAGGCCCAAATGAAGACGGCGATCTGAAGAAAGCCGATCCCGGCCATGACGCGGAACAGGACGAACATCACCGGCACGTTGGGAACCGTGCCCCATGCCGCCTTGTCGATCATGGCCGGAGTCGCCTGTCGGGGATCGGCGACATATCGCTTCAGCAACAGCCCGTAGCCGTAGTCGCGCGAATAGAGATCGAAGGTGGCGCGGGCGGCGAGATCGGCCGGATTGGCCTTCAGCCGGGCCTCGGCGTCATAGGCCTTAACCCCCCGGACGATGTGCTGGCGGGCCTCCGCCACCAAGGCGTCTATGCCTTCCACCGGCCGGTCCAGGCTGCGCGTGGCGATCAGGCCCAGGACATAGGGAATTTTCACCTCGAACCGGGTGGTGTGTGTGGCCAGATCGGGGACGCCGAAGGCCGTCAACCCGGCCGGCGCCGGCTCGGTGGTCCACATGGCCTCCAGTGAGGCGAGCTTCATCTTCTGGTTGTCGGTCAGGGTGTAACCGCTCTCATCGCCCAGGACGACGACCGACAGGGACGCGGCGAGACCGAAGGCGGCGGCCACGGCAAACGAGCGCCGCGCCGCCCGCGGCCACTTGTTGCGGAGGAGCATGAGGGCCGAGACGCCCATGACAAAGACGGCGGCGGTCTCGTAGCCGGCGCTGACCACATGGACGAACTTGTCCTGCGCCACCGGATTGAACAGCACGTCTCGGAAGCTGGTCACCTCCATGCGCAGCGTGTCGGGATTGAAGCGCGCGCCCACCGGATTTTGCATCCAGCCGTTGGCGACCAGGATCCACAGGGCCGAGAGATTGGTGCCCAGCGCGACGAGACCGGTGACGAGAAGGTGCACCGGGCGCGAGAGGCGCTCCCAGCCGAAGAACATCAATCCGACGAAGGTGGCCTCCAGGAAGAAGGCCATCAGCCCCTCTATGGCCAGGGGGGCGCCGAAGACATCCCCCACATATTGCGAATAGTAGGCCCAGTTGGTGCCGAACTCGAACTCCATGGTCAGGCCCGTGGCGACCCCGAGCACGAAGTTGATGCCAAAGATGGCGCCCCAGAATCGGGTAATGGTCCGCCAGATCGGTCGCCCGGTCATGACCCAGACGCTCTCCATGATGAAGAGCATGACCGCCAGACCCAGGGTCAGCGGCACGAACAGAAAGTGATACAGCGCGGTGATCGCGAACTGCAGGCGGGAGAGCTCGAGGACGTCCATGACTTGCCCTTGGTCCACACGGCGTCTTCATCCGGACGCACCGGGTGTGGACGCGACCTCGCTCTAGCATGACCCTCGTCCAGACGTCTCCAGCATCGAACCCTTACGGGGTGGCGGGGGCCACGCCAGGGTCCCGGCTTTCGGCCCTCGCGCGCGAGACCGCCGCGCCGAGCCTCTCCCTGATCGCCCTGATGGGGCTGGACGCCCTCGCGGCCTCCGGGTTCGCCGTCGCCCTCGCCGGCCTCCTGATCGACCACGCCTGGCGGGGAGAGAGCCGGCGCATCGGCCTCGTCGCGCTCGGCGCCGCCCTGGCCCTGCGCGCGGCCCTGACCCTGGCCCGTTCACGCCTGTGCGCGCGGCACGCCGCCCGCGCCCGCGCCGCCCTCCGCGACCGGGTGTTGCGGGCCCTTCTGGAGCGGGGCCGAGGCGCGCCCGAGGCGGTCGGCGCGGCGCTGACCGCCGCCATCGAGGAAGTGGAGAGCCTTGATGGCTATTACAGCCGGTATCGCCCGGCCGCCCTGGAGGCGCGCCTGACGCCGCTCCTCGTCATCGCTCTTATCGCCCTGGCGGCCAGCCCGATCGCCGCCGCCATCCTGCTGGCCACCCTGGTCCCCCTGGGCGCGGTCCTCGCCCTGGCGGGCGGCGCCGCGCGCCTCGCCGCCGACGCCCAGTTCGCGGCCCTTTCGCGCCTGTCCGGCCGTCTGGCCGACCGCGTCCGGGCCTTGCCGGCGATCCTTGCGTTCGCGGCTGAACGCCAGGAGACGGAGGCGGTGGCGCGGGCCGCCCGGGAGGTCAGCGCCCGGACCCTTGCGGTGCTGCGCATCGCCCTGATCAGCGCGGCAGGGTTGGAGTTGTTCGGCGCCCTCGCCGTGGCTCTGGTCGCGGTCTATTGCGGCTTTTCGCTGTTGGGGATTCTGCCGTTCAAAGTCCCCGAGACCCTCGAATTCCGCCACGCCATGATCGCCCTCATCCTGGCGCCCGAAGTCTATGCGCCATTCCGGCGCCTGGCCGGCGCCTATCACGAGCGGCAGATGGGCGAGGCGGCCATGGCCCGGCTCGGCCCGCGCCTCGACGCCGCTGGACCGGTCATGGCGGAGCCGACCGTCGCCGAGGCCGAGACGCCGCGCGACGCGATCATGGCGCCCGGAATTGGCGTCGAAGCCGTCGTCCTCACCCCGGGCGAGACCCGGATCGGGCCGATCTCCGCCCGCATTCCGCCGGGCGCGCTGGCGGTCATCGCCGGACCGACCGGAAGCGGCAAGACCGCCCTGCTCCTGGCGCTGATGGGCGAGATCGCGCCGGCCGAGGGGGCGGTGCATGTCGACCTGCCGGACGGCGTCGCGGGGAGCCTGACCTGGGCCGGACAGACGCCGGCCTTTCTGCCGGGCTCGATCCTTGACAATCTGCGGGCCGCGGCGCCTGGCGTGACCGCCGAGGCGGCCGCGGACATGGCCCTGCGGGTGGGGCTGGCGCCGGCCCTGGCGGCGCGCCAGGCGGGGATGGACGCCTGGCTGGACGAGCGGGGTTCGGGCCTCTCGGGCGGCGAGCGCCGCCGCCTCGCCCTGGCCCGCGCCCTGCTGCGCCCGGCCGGCCTTGTCCTTCTGGACGAACCGACCGCCGATCTCGACGCCGAAAGCGAGGCGCGGATCATCGCCATGCTCCGCGCCTTGACCCCCGCCCAAACCGTGGTGGTCGCCACCCATGCCGCGAGGCTCATTCAGTGCGCCGATCTCGTGGTGAGGCTCGGATGAGCGGGAAGGCCGGCCTTCGCGCGGCGCTTGCCGCCTTGGCGCGGACGCGGCGGGGCGTCCTGATCCTGGCCGCGGCCTGCGGGCTCGGCGCTGGCCTGGCGGGGAGCCTGATCCTTGGCCTCTCCGGCGGGTTCCTCGCCGGGGCGGCTCTGGCGGGTCTGGGCGGCTACGCCACGGTCCACGCCTTCAACTATCTGCTGCCGAGCGCCGCGCTTCGCGGTCTGGCCATTGTGCGGGGCGGGGCACGCTATGGCGAGCGAATGGCCAGCCACACGGCCGCGCTCGAGGCCCTCGCGGAGCTTCGCCCGGCCCTGTTCCAAGCGCTTCTCGCGAGCCCGCCGCAGAAGGCGCTGAGCCTGGCCTCGGGCGAGGCGGCCGGGCGGCTGATGCAGGACGTGGACGCGGTGGAGACCGCCTTTGCCCGGCGGGCCGCGCCGTGGATGGCGGGCGGGGCGATCGTGGCCGGCGCCGCCGGAGCCGCCCTTGCGTCGTCCTGGGCCGCCCTGGCCGTGCTGATCGGGGCCGGCCTGCAGCTCGCGGCCCTGCCCGGCCTCGCCGCCTGGACGATCGCCGCGCCTGCCAGGCGTCAGCTGGCGGCGTCCGGGGACCTCAAGTCGGGGCTCGGCGCCTATCTGGCGGCCGCGACGGAGCTCCGGATCTTCAATCTCGTCCCCCAGGCCCTGACGGCGCTCAAGGCGCACGAACAGGTCCTTCTCGACGCCGGCGTCGCGCGACGCGACGCGGAGGCCGGGCTCGAAGCGATCCGGGCCCTGATCAGCGCCGCGAGCCTGGTCGCCGTGGCCGTCGCCGCGGCCCATGCCTCCTTGCCCCGGGAGGCCCTGGCTCTGCTCGCCGCCCTGGCCGGATTGGAGGGGCCCGCCGTGCTCCTTGCCGCCGGGTCCGAGCGGGGGGCCCTGCGGGCCGCGCAGGCGCGTCTCGACGCCGTGTTCGCCGCCTCCCCTCCCGCGAAGGCGCCTGCCCTCGCCCCGCCCTCGCCGGCCGCGAACCTCAGCCTCGACGGGCTGCATCTGGCGCCCGGCGCGCGCTGGGCCCTCGTCGGACCGTCCGGCGCGGGAAAGACCAGCCTGCTGGAGATGTGCCTGGGCCTGCGCCCCGCCACACCGGGACGGATCGTGATCGGCGAGACCCCGCTGGAGCAGACGCCCGAGGGCTGGGCGCGACCCTTGTTCGCCTGGGCGCCACAGGACCCCCGCCTGACCACCGGGCCCTTGGGTGAGGCGCTGCGGCTCGGCGCGCCGGAGGCGCCCGACGAAGACATCCTCGCCTTGATCGACGCCTTTGGCCTCACCGAGCGGCTGCGCCAGACGTCCGACGGGCTCGACATGTGGATTGGCGAGGGCGGCGAGATCCTCTCGGGCGGCGAGCGGCGGCGCCTTAGCCTCATCCGCGCCCTGTTGCGACCCGCCCCCTGGCTTCTGCTCGACGAACCGACCGAGGGTCTGGATCCAGAGGTGGAGGCGCGTGTCGTCGCGGGCCTCAGGGCTCGCCTTGACCGGACCGGCCAGGGCCTGATCCTGGTCAGCCACCGCCCCGCCCCTCTGGCCCTGTGTTCGAACCTCGCGCGCCTCGACGCGCCCGGACAGAGGCTGGCGGCCTCCGACAGTTGACCTCGCGCGAGCGGTTCGCCAGCCTCGCGGGGCAGTTGGGAGGCGCATCATGCGGGTGAGGGCGATGGGACTGGGCGCGGCCTTGCTGATGGGCGTCCTCTCAGGTTCGAGCCTGGCGGCGGGGGCCGGCGCCGGGGGCGAGGGATTCGTCCGTGTCCGGCCCGAGGCTCTGCATTGGGTCGATGTGCCCGACAGCCCGGGCGTGATGTCGGCGACCGTGCTGGGCGATCCCGACAAGCCCGGCGTCTACATCATCCGCTATCGCTTCCCGCCCCATGTGATGGACATGCCCCATCGTCACCCGCGCGACCGCTTCGTCACCGTGCTCTCCGGGACCTGGTGCACCGGGACGGGCGAGACGTTCGACGCGGCCAAGGCCGAGCCCCTGCCGGTCGGAAGCGTGATGAAGCATCCCGCCCGCGCCGCCCACTGGGACGGCTCTTGCGGAGCGGAGCCGGTGGTGGTGCAGATCATGGGCGAAGGGCCAGCCGGCACGACGCCCGTTGACCCCAAGGCGCCGGACTGGGTCCGGGTCGGCCCCTAAAGCTCGCCTGACGGGATCGCAGCCCTTGCACACGGCGACAGCGCGGATCGACGTGGTGATCGCGGTGCGCGACATGGCCGCGACCCTGCCGGCCGCGGTGGAAAGCGCCCTCGCACAAGCCGCTTGCCGCCAGGTCCTGATCGTCGATGACGCCTCGAACGACGACTCCGCCGCCGTCGCCTCAGCCCTGGCGAAGGCCCATCCCGGCCGCATCAGGCCCCTCAGACGCGACCTGCAGGGCGGCGCGGCCAGGGCCCGCAACATGGCCATCGCGGCGAGCGCCGCGCCGCTGATCGCCTTCCTCGACGCCGACGACGTCTATGAGCCCCAGGCCCTGGACGTGGCCCAGCGCGTCCTGAACGACCTGCCTGACCTCGCCCTGGTGCGTCTGGCCCTCCGCCCCGTCGGCCTCCCCTCAGCCTATGCCGAACATCCAAGGTTCGATGACGCCTGGCGCCAGTTTCTCTTTACCGGCCAGAATATGGTCATCCGGCGCCCCATCCTCATGGCGGCGGGGGGATTTCCGGAGGAGGAGGTGTTTCGCACCTTCGGCGGCGAGGACGGCGCCCTGTCTCTGGCCCTGACCCGGGAGCTGCGGACCGGGACCCTGTTCGATCAGCCGGGCGTGCGTTACGCCTTCCGCACGGGCGGCGCGACCGAGCGCCTGCTCCGCTCCCATCTGCTTGGCGAAGTTCCTCCCGGCCTGAGCGAGGCCCTGCCCGAAGCGGACGCGGTGACCGACCGCATCCGCGCCCGCCTCCTGGCGGCGCGACGCGCGTTTGAGGTCGAGCCGGGGGTCGTCCCGATCACCGTGACCTGGTCGAGCTAGAAGTTGACGCCGCCGGACACCTCGATCCGCTGGGCGTTGACCCAGCCGAAGCGGTTCGAGACCAGGCCGGCGATGACCGCGCCCACATCCTCGGGCAAGCCGACGCGGCCGAGCGCGGTGTGACTGGCGATCATTTGATTGACCTCGGGGTTGTCGCGCACCAGGCCGCCGCTGAAGTCCGTGGCGATCGCCCCCGGCGCCACCACATTGACGGCGATACGGCGGGGCCCAAGCTCCAGCGCCATATAGCGGGTCAGGGCCTCCACGGCCGCCTTCATGGGTCCATAGATGGCGCGATTGGGCATGGTGAAGCGGGCCAGGCCGGACGAGACGTTGACGATGCGTCCGCCATCCCGGATCCGCGGCGCGAGCTTCTGGGTCAGCAGGAACACGGCCTTGAAGTGAACATTGAACTGCGCGTCGAGCTCGGCCTCGTCCCCGCTCATCAGACTGGCGCTGGATGAGGTTCCCGCGTTGTTGATGAGATAGTCGACCTGCGTGACGCCGATCTGGTCGAGCGCCTTGTCCACCTCAGCCACGAAGGCGTCGAAGCCTCGGGCGTCAGACACATCGAGCGGCAGGGCGATGGCCGGGGCGCCCTTGGCGGCGCAGAGCGTCGCGACCGCGTCGGCTTCTGTCCGATTGGACCTGTAGGTGAAAATACATCTGACCCCGTCCTCGGCCAGGCTGAGCACGGTCGCGCGCCCGATCCCGCGACTGCCTCCCGTCACAATCGCGACCTTCGCCCCTGAGTTTTCAACGCTTAGATCAGTAGCCATGAGATCCTCCGCGGTCCGTTTGAGGCTGTATTGGACCACGCGGAGCCGCCGGGACGGAATGCCGGAACCGCCTTGATTCTTGCCTATTCGTGCAAACTGGTGAGGATGGTCGCTGGCTGACGGAGGGTCCGCACCCCATGATCGAAGACCTTGCACGGACACTGCGCCAACACGCCGACCGCCATCCGGGCCAAACCGTGATCCCGGCGCCCGTCGCGGGGGTGATGCTTTTGCGCTCGGACCATCCCAAGCCGCCGGCTCACCGCGTGATGCGACCGTCCCTGTGCCTCGTCGCCCAGGGGGCAAAATGGGCGAGCTTTGGGGACGACCGGCTCAGCTACCGGGCGGGAGAGGCGCTGGTGGTCGGGGTGGCCACCCCGTCGGTGGGACGCGTGGTCGAGGCCCATCCGGGCGCGCCCTGCCTGGTCCTGGTGCTGGAGCTGGATCTGGGCGTCCTGAGGGAGGTCGCCGAGGGCCTCGCCGGGATGTCGGAGGCCCCCCACACCGCCCGGCCCGCGGACCGGCGCGATGCGTCGTCAGGTGGGTCCCGCCTCCGGACTGGGGACCGCGGCGTCTTCGTCACGTCTGTCGAGGGGCCGTTGGGCGACTGCGCGCTGCGCCTCGCGCGCCTGCTGGATCAGCCCGGGGCGTTCATCGCCCTCTATCCCCTGATCCTGCGCGAGATCTGCTTCTGGCTGCTGACCGGGCCAAACGGGGCGGACGTGCAGAAAATCTGCCTGAGCGATACGCCGTCTGAGCGGGTGATCGAGGCCCTGAACAGCCTGCGCCAGCGCTTCGCCGAGCCGGTGCGCATGAGCGAACTGGCGGCGCTCGCCCGGATGAGCGTTTCGGCTTTCCACCGCAGGTTCAAGGCCCTGACCTCGCAGTCTCCGCTCCAATACCAGAAGCAGCTTCGCCTTTTGGAGGCGCGCCGCCTGATGGTCGTCGACGCACTCGGCGTCGAGCCCGCGGCCCTTCGCGTCGGCTATGAGAGCGCCTCTCAGTTCAGCCGCGAATATGCCCGGCTGTTCGGCGCCCCTCCCCGGCGCGATGCGATGAGGCTCCGCTCGGCCTACGCCGAGGCGCTCCCGGACCTGGAGACGCCGATCGCGGCCTGAGGGCGGACCCTCCGTCTCGACGCGCCGCTCGCAGGTCAGAGCAAGGCCTACGCCTGGATCGTCGCCGGTAAGCCCTCTTGGGGGTCGGGTCTCTGTGTCCTCCGATTGGCGTAGTCGCGGGGCGAGCAGGACATGAACCGTCGAAAGGCGGCGCTGAAGGCGCTGGCGGACTCATAGCCAAGCGACAGGGCGATGTCGGACACCCGTTCCTCTGAGCGGGCCAGGCGGTCGGCCGCCAGGCTGATCCGCCAACGCGCCAGATGCTCCAGGGGCGCGACGCCGACCCGACGGCGGAACCGGGCGGCGAAGGCCGAGCGCGACATGCCGCAGTGGGCGGCGAGCTGGGACAGGGTCCAGCGCCGGGCCGGATCGCCGTGCATCGCCCCGAGCGCCGCCTGCATCCGCCGGTCGGCCAGGGCGAACAGCCAGCCCGTCTGTCCCTCCGGCGCCTCGGCGAGGTGCGAGCGCAGGGCGTGGATCAGGATCAGGTGCGCCAGGTGCTCGGCGACCAGAGCGTCGCCCGGCGCCGGCTCTCTCAGCTCCAGGATCATCCGGTCGAGCGCCCAGCGCAGGGCCGCCTGGTCGGAGGTCTTGCGGACATGGACGAGCGGCGGAAGGCTGGCGAGCAGGAGGTCGGCCTGTTCGCCCTCCAGGGCGAAATGACTGGCCAGGACAAAGCCCTCGCCGCCGCCCCGGTAAGTCTTGATCGCCCCGTTGACGCCGCTGGCGAAGATTTCCTCAGAGTCGACGGAAGGCAGGGCCAGATCGCTGGCGATGCGGAATGGACGCGTCGTCGGCAGGAGGAAGCACTCCCCCGCCTCGATCCGGCTCGGCGTCGCCAGCCCCTCCACCGCGACCCAGCACCGGCCCTTCACGACCGCATAGCATTTGAGGCCCGGCAAGGATGGAAAGGCGATCGAGACCTCAGGGCCGGTCTCCAGGCCGCCGCACTTGTAGGTGCGCAGCTTCATCAGGGACAGGGCGTCGGAGAGCGGATCCATGACCTGACTTGGGACGATCGCGACAGTTTAATGGTCTCTGAAGCATAGATCGTCCGGCGCCGACGGTCTATCTCCTGGCGAGAGAGGGCCGGTTCGCCGGTGTGGCGCGCAGAGCGTCGATCCCTTCGGAGGCAGGACATCATGTCGTCTGGCGAAACCGCCCTATGGCTCAAGGCCGCGCACGGCCCACTGGAGATCGGCGCGGCCGCCACCCCGACGCCGGGCCCCCACGAGATCGTCGTTCGCAACCGCGCCATCGCGGTCAATCCGGTCGACTGGATGGCCCTGTCGGTAGGCGAGCTGATCTTCCCCTGGCTGAGCTATCCCTGCGTGCTGGGCACGGACGTCGCCGGGGAGGTCGTGGCGGTGGGCGCGGCGGTGACGGGCCTTGCTCCCGGCGATCGCGTGCTTGGCCATGCCCTGGGGACCGAAAAGGCCAGCCGGGGCCCCGCCGAAGGCGCGTTTCAGAGCCACACTCTCCTGCGCGACCACATGGTGACGCCCCTGCCGCCGCAGATGTCCTTCGAGGACGGCGCGACCCTTCCGTTGGGCCTGTCGACCGCGGCCTGCGGTCTCTTCCAGAAGGAGTATCTGGCGCTGGCGCGACCGAGCCTGAACCCCGCGCCAAAAGGTGAGACCATCCTCATCTGGGGCGGCTCCACCAGCGTCGGGTGCAACGCCATCCAGCTCGCCGTGGCCGCGGGCTACGAGGTGATCGCCACCGCCTCGCTAAAAAACGCCGCCTATCTCAAGAGCCTGGGCGCCCAGGAGGTGTTCGACTATCGCGCCGGCACGGTCGTGGCCGATATCCGTCAGGCCCTGAAGGGGCGGCGCATCGCCGGCGCCCTGGCCATCGGCGAGGGCTCGGCCGACCTGTGCCTCGAGATCGTCCGCGCCTGCCATGGTGTGCGCTTTGTCGCCATGGCGACGCCCGCCGTGTCCTTCGCCTCCGCCCCGACCGGGCGTGGTCGGCGGCTGTGGCTGGTCCGCACCCTGGCGCGCATGATCGCCGCCACGGCCTGGACCCTGACGCGCGCGCGGCTGAGCGGGGTGGGGATGAAGTTCATCTGGGGCGGGGCCCTGGCCGGAAACGACCTCGGCCCGGCCATCTATCGCGACTTCCTGCCCAAGGCCCTGGCCCAGGGCCGCTACAGGCCCGCGCCACCGCCCCATGTGGTCGGCCACGGGCTCGAGGCCATCCCCGCGGCTCTGGAGACCCAGAAGGCCGGCGTGTCGGCGACCAAGATCGTGGTGAGCCTGTGACCCCGCGCGGCGCCTTGCGCCTGCCCTAAGCCTCGGCGGGGACGGCCAAGGCAGGGGTCTTCGATCGCTGTATCGCAGCTCGGATGGCGTGGTCGTGGCGCTGCCATGGAGTACCTCGCCCGTACCTACTCACGGTGTGAGCACTCAGCTAAGCCGAGTCCCCCACACACTGAGGGACCAAACACCTAGTCCGCGTTGTTCCCCGCCATGAGCCCCTTCAAGGTGGCCAGGGCGTCCGAGACGCTGCTCGCGGCAGATTTCACCTCGGGCACGACGTCCCGCCAGTCTTCGCCGTCAAATCCTCCGACAGCCTGCTCAAGGCCATCGACGGCAGACGACAGGTCGTTGAGCGCCCCGACGATCTTTTCGTGATTGGCGAGCGTTGCGGCGGCAGACGGCTTGTCGTCCTGCTCTCGTGAGCATGACGCCAGCGCGACCGCGCCAAGCGTTCCGAGCGCAAGGATAAGCCTCCGTCGTGGTTCGTCTGACCCAATCGACACCCCGTACGCCATCGCTGTTCTCCCAAACCGGCGCAGCCGTTTCAGCCGATGGCGAGCCCCCGACCAAGCCGCCGAGCATGACGCATGCGCTCCCGTCGGCGAGACCCTGGCCACCACGAAGTCACGACGAGGCGCAGCGCTCACTTCAGAGCCGCTATGCGGACGTTAGATCGATGCTGAATTCGACAATCGACGCCCAATCTTCCAGGTAATAGTTATGCTCGGCGAACGAGCCGCCTCGCATGTCGTCGGTAAATCCCTCGACAGAAAAGTCGACCCGGATTGAATTAATATGACATCTGTACATGGCGGAATGCAATGTTTCAATTTGCGTTTTACTTGCGTATATAAAAACGTCGACTGATTCTGGGATATATTTGCCGCTGATATATTTACCGCTATCGTAAATCCATTCTTCTTTTGTAAGCCACAGGTGGGAATCTTCTGGATACCCATCGGAAATATACAATCTCGAATTTCTTGCCAAGGAAATAAGAGATCCATCTTTCTTGAAACCATAGATCTGTGCTCCACCCTCTATATTCGTCTCAGCGTTTATAGATAAGAGCAATCCGCCCGTGTAACTGGGGGGGGGGGTCGATCGGCAATCTCTACTTTCCTACGGCGGGCGATCCTTTTGGCGAACCG